>CAYXEE010000025.1:0-1177 GCA_964463935.1 uncultured Chitinophagaceae bacterium
GTTTCTTTTGTAATTTCCTTTGTGTCGAGTCCGACAACATCTCCGATTGAGCTGAACACTTCAACTGCCAGCGGAGTATGTTTGTTAACAACAATACTCGGTCGCGTTTTTCCTATTTCCATTTTGTGTGGAATTTTCCTTCTTTATCTACACGTTCATATGTGTGCGCACCAAAATAATCGCGCTGTGCTTGTAACAAATTTGCAGGAAGCCGTTCACAGCGATAACTGTCATAATAAGAAAGCGCACTCATCATTGCCGAAATTGCAATTCCATTTTCCGCCGCAGTTGAAACAACTTTGCGCCACGCGTTCTGACCTTTCGCAATTGCATCAACAAAATATGAATCGAGCAAAAGATTCGGTAGAGACGGCTGCTTATCATACGCGTCTTTTATTCTTCCCAGAAACTGCGCGCGAATAATACATCCTGCGCGCCATAACATCGCAATTGTTCCAAAATTTATATTCCAATGATATTCTTCATCCGCCGCTCGCATCAATTGAAAGCCCTGCGCATACGAACAAATTTTGGAGCAATACAATGCCAAGCGAATGTTTTCAATAAATTCTTTCTTATCTCCTTTGAATTCCGGTTTTGGTCCTGCAAGAATTTTTGAAGCCGCAACTCTTTCTTTTTTCAACGCGCTCAACATTCTTGCAAATACAGCATCGGCAATTGTCTGCGCAGGAATTCCAAGATCGAACGCAACTTGACTTGTCCATTTTCCTGTTCCTTTTTGTTCTGCTTTATCAAGAATAATATGAACAATCGGTTTTCCTGTTTCTGCATCTTTTGTTCCAAGAATGTCGCGCGTAATTTCAATTAAGTAACTATTCAGCTCGCCTTTATTCCATTCTTCAAACACATCGCGCATTTCTTCCGTTGATAATCCAAGCAGCTGCTCCATCAACTGATACGCTTCGCAGATCATTTGCATATCGCCGTATTCTATTCCATTGTGAACCATTTTTACAAAGTGACCGGCGCCGCCGCTGCCAATCCACGAACAGCAGGGCGTCCCGTCGCTTGTTTTCGCAGCAATTGATTGAAATGCCGGCTTAAATAATTCCCACGCCTGCGGATTTCCGCCCGGCATAATGGAAGGTCCTAACAACGCGCCTTCTTCACCTCCGCTGACTCCTGTTCCGATATACAAAATTCCGGTCGGTTCAAG
>CAYXEE010000025.1:1187-14978 GCA_964463935.1 uncultured Chitinophagaceae bacterium
TCATTCTTCTATCTGTATCGGCAAAGTATGTATTGCCGCCGTCAATAAGAACATCTCCCGCAGTTAAGTGCGGTTTCAATTCTCCAATAACCGCATCAACCGCTTTCCCTGCAGGCACCATCATCAAAATTCGCCGCGGAACTTCAATCATATCTATAAATTCTGAAATTGAATTTGCTGCTTTCGCCTGTTTGCCTGTAACGCGGGCAGTAAAATTATTTCTCTTTTTTTCATCAAGATCGAAACCTGCAACGGAAAATCCATTACGCTCAAAATTTAACGCAAGATTTTCTCCCATCACGCCCAATCCAATAATACCGACTTTCATATTCATAATTTTTCTCCGTCCAAAAAAATTAAACGCCGCTGTATGCAGAAAAACCGCCGTCGATTGGTAATACAACGCCTGTAACAAAATTTGCTGCAGGCGAAAGCAAGAACAACATTGCGCCGAGCAAATCTTCCGTTTCACCAAATCTACCCATCGGCGTGTGATCCATAATTTTTTTGCCGCGCTGTGTTAACTCGCCTGATTCTTTATCTGTAAGCAAAAAACGATTTTGTTCCGTTAAGAAAAATCCGGGAGCAATTGCATTCACACGAATCTTCGTTGAATATTCCTGCGCCATGTGAACAGCAAGCCACTGCGTAAAATTGCTTACTGCGGCTTTCGCTGCAGAATATGCCGGAATTCTTGTGAGAGGACGAAACGCATTCATCGAAGAAATATTTAATATAATTCCCTCTTTTTGCTCCGCCATATATTTCCCAAAAATCTGGCACGGAAGAACTGTTCTAAGCAAATTTAGATTTGAAACAAACTGAAATGCGTCGCCGGGAATATCAAAAAATTTCATTTCGGGATTTGTTGTTGCTTTCGGACTGTTTCCGCCGGCGCCATTGATAAGAATATCAATTTTTCCGTATGTAGAAATAACCGTTTTCGCAGCTTCTTCAACTTTGCTTCGGTCAAGCACATCAATTGCAACAACAATGTGTTTGCCGCTTGTTTTGGAAAGCGATTGCAGCGTTTTTTCTGCCAAGGCAACATCACGATCGAGAATAACAATATTTGCATTGCATCCGGCAAGCGTGCGCGCCATTTCTCCGCACAACACTCCGCCGCCGCCGGTAATTGCAACGGTTTTTCCTGAAAAATCAAATTGCTTGGTTAAATCTTGTAAATTCATTTGTCCTCCAAAATTTAAAAACAAAATTTCTTGTGAAAATAATACCCTTTAGTTTACGACCTTTCGCCATTCCCGCATGTTTTAATGGGAATCTATTTCTTTCCGATAAATAACGGTTCAATATGTCGTTTCAAAATGTTTGTTGTAACATTGTTTCCAATCACTTGTTCGTTTGCCTTCAGCGCATCTAAATACCGCGTTCCCATTTCAGCGGCAATTTTAAATGCAACGTGCAAAAGCTGCCGGAAATGAATATTAAAACTCTTACAACTTTGGTCGTGACGCAACGCCGATGTAAATTGTTCGGAAGACCACGAGTTCACTTCAGATGGCGGCGGCAATTTTGCATTGTCAATCATTACAACTGTTGCATACGGTTTTGTGAGTTCTTCATTGCGAGCAAATGCTTGTGCGTAAATTTCTTTTGCAATTTCAAGTCCTGCGCCGCCCGCTTCTGCAAGTCCAATAAGTTCTTCCAACCACGTTGTTCCCGCAGTTTTAAGATGTAATCCGGCATTATGTTTTTTAATCGCCGTATGCATTATTGGATACAAAGAAAATTTGTCGCTTCCCGAGTGGACGCTTAATTTTAAATTATCCGGCAGTCCAAATAATTGTATTGCGTGCGCAATTACCAATAAATCGTTTTCAAATTCCTCCGCAAAATCGGCAACAGCGCCGACGTAATCAATTCCTTTTAAGAATTCTCCCGAAAATTTCGGCGCAATTGTTTGTATTGGAATTTTTTCTTTTGCAATAGCCGCAAGAATAAAAAACAATTCTATCGGCGTTTGCGGTTTATCCGTTTCGTCCATCGAAACTTCCACAATAAAATCGCCGCTCTTTTTGTTTTCTTTAATGTGCTGATAAATTTTCGTTGCTTCTTTTACGGCTTTCAAATATTTTCTGCCGATTGTTTGAAGCAATTCTTCCGTAACAGAAAATGAAGACGCAATTCCCGGAATCGAATAATTCCCTTTGAACGAAGCTTGCGATGCGACAAATTCTGCAATTTCATTTTCATCAGCCGGCATTCCGATAAAATCTGCAACATCAATGGTATAGAAATCGCTGTAGGCAAGAAATTTATCTACAGTTTTTAAACCGATATGGTCGGCGTCTACATAATATGATTTTTTCCATTCTGCTTTCTTTATCGCTTGTTCTACATTGCTGCGAACATCTTCCGGCTTTGTTCCAATAAGCGTGTGTTCGCGATTTGATTTATTCCAAATGGGAACGACTTCTACGTTTTGTTCAAGCGCAGAGTGTAATGCTCGCAGTTGTGCAACGCCTTCGTGACCGAATCTATCTCCAACGCCTATTGAATATTTTTCTAATTTCATTCTTTGCTGTATCCTTAAATTATATTTTTTTGTTCAATAAATTTATGCTGTAACTGTTGATGCTTGCTTTTGTTTTTGTTCAACTTCAAACCCGAAATATTCTTTTACATTGGTATATGAAATATCGGCAGCCATTGAGCCGACAAGTTGAATATCATTCGGCAGTAAACCGTTTTCCATTTCCTCGCCAAGCAGATTACACAAAATGCGGCGGAAATAATCGTGCCGCGGATATGATAAGAAACTGCGCGAATCGGTCAACATTCCTATAAAACGACTAAGTAAGCCCATATTTGAAAGCGCGTTAATCTGTCGTTCAATTCCATCTTTTTGATCTAAGAACCACCAACCGCTTCCGTATTGAATTTTCCCAACCGCGCTTCCATCTTGAAATGAACCGATAATTGTCGCCATCATTTCATTATCGCGTGGATTTAAATTATACAAAATCGTTTTTGCTAATTTATTTTCCGTATCAAGTCTGTCCATTAATTTTGTCAACGGACGGGCAATTTCAAAATCGCCGATAACATCATATCCTGTATCGGGACCAAGAGCTTTCATCATCCGAGTATTGGTATTCCGTAATGCGCCAAGATGATATTGCTGAACCCAGCCGCGCGAGTGATTCATTATTCCAAATTCATACATCATTGCAGATTTAAATTTGAGAATTTCTTCCTGTGATAAAACTTTACCGGAAAGTACTTTCGTAAAAATTGAACTGATTTCGGCGTGCGTATATTCTTCCGCATACGCAGTTTCAATTCCGTGGTCTGAAACGCGGCAGCCCATTTCATGAAAAAATGTATGGCGTTTTTTTAGCGCATCAATAAAATCATCAAACGTTGCAATCGTAATTGCTGCAACATTGCTTAGTTTTTCAACCCACGCTTTAAACGCAGCCGGATTTTCTACAGCCATTCCTTTATCGGGACGAAATGCCGGAAGAACGATTGTTGAACAATTTCCATCTTCGTTAATCTTTTTATGAAATTCAAGGGAATCCGTCGGATCATCTGTGGTAACAACAAGGCGAACATCAAATTGTTTCATCAATCCACGACAAGAAAAATTATCGAGCATAAGCTTTGCATTAGCTCTATCCCAAACATCGCGCGCTGTTTTTTCGTTTAATAATACATCGGTAATTCCGAAGGGCTTCTTCAATTCCATGTGCGACCAATGATACAACGGATTGCGCAATGTTTTCGGAACAGTTTTTGCCCATTCGTAAAATTTTTCCCAATCGCTTGCGCTTCCGGTAATATATTTTTCATTTACGCCGTTAGCGCGCATAGCGCGCCACTTGTAATGATCTCCGTACAGCCAAATTTGTGTAATATTTTCCCATCGCTTATTTTCAGCAATTTCCTGCGGCGAAAGATGGCAGTGATAATCTATAATCGGTTGATTCTTTGTAAATTCGTTATACAAACGAACTGCAGTTTTGTTTTGAAGAAGAAAATCTTCAGTAATAAAGTTTCCCATGCCAATTCCAAATAATAAAAAAATCTGTTACTTTTTGCACTGCGGCGTTCCGCAATGAACGCCGCAATGAAACAACAAATAATTATTTCAACAGCGTCATCTTGTTTGTTTGAACAAAATTTCCTGCGCGCAATGTGTAGAAATATACGCCGCTGGAAAGCGAGGAAGCATCAAACTGAACATCGTAACTTCCTGCATCCTTCACGCCGTTTACCAACGATGCAACTTCCTGACCGACAACATTAAATACTTTCAATGTTACCAATCCGCTTTGCGGAATCTGATAGCTGATTGTTGTTGAAGGGTTGAACGGATTTGGATAATTTTGCTGCAAACTGAACTGCGTCGGCAATTGACCTAATTGACTGTTAACTCCAACCGTAAACTGCCAGCGCGTTGCGCCGACTGCTTTTCCATCGTTGCTTACAATTGTTCCGGGACCGGAATAAGATGCGTTCAACGAATCACGAAGCCATGAAAATGATTTGCGATCATAATCATACGGATCTACATACGGAGAACCAGAACCATATACCCATGCGCCGGGAGTATTTTTGGATTTATTTCCGCCGCTTGGCAAACGATACCAATACGCCAATGTTGTCATTGGTTTCGGAACTTTTGTAAATTTCACTGCAGTAACTTTTTTAATAGCATTTACAGAATCAGCGCCAAGACGGCTGTTGATATGCCATGTTAATGGAGTACCTTCGCCTGTTACGCCGGCTGCGGCATTATCATTATAGAATTTTTGACCGGAATCAGAAATCGCATAATAATTATTGGAAATTTTCCATGTTGTTGTTTGATTAGGATACGAGAAAATCCAATTCATTTTATTTCTGCCGTACGGATCTTTTTCGCCGCTCGGCAAAAATTCAACCTGACGAACTGCATCAGTATCATTGCCTAAAATAAACGGATCATAGAAAAGGTTGTTTGTAATTGTAACATTATCGCCGACTGTGCCGAGCGACAACATTCCATGATATGAACTGCCGTTAATAAGTGTGTTGTGATTGAAACGGAAATTTTTTAATACGCCCGTTGCTGTTGCCGAACCTGCGGGATAATGCCGAACAATACGATCTAACCAGTTTACAAATGTGTTGTTTTCCATAATTAAAGAATCGCATGCCACATCGCGAAGATCAACTGCTTTCCCTGCGCCAAGATTCGATCGGCCAAGATAACCCAAATTGGCAAAAATGGAATTAGTAATTTTAACAAACGATGCCGCGCCGTCTGTGCGCACATGGTTTCCATTTGAATTAGAAAGTATGCAGCTATCAATAGTAATACTGACGCCTGATGTTGTTGACGGAACAGTTATCAATGCGCCTTGAAGATTCTTTAAATTTGTGTCGGCAAGTTCATAGTAGCCGGTAATCAACAATCCCGTTATACTTAAACTGCCTTGCAGAGAAAATAAATTTCCGGGCGGGTTGAACGGCGAGGTTCCGGTTCCTGTCGGATACAACATAATTACCGGAGGTCGCGTTGTAGAACTATCATTCGCTTTCAAACGCAGAGTCCAGTTTCCTGTATTTGCAAACGATGCTTTCGAAAGATATAATCCGCCGCGTTGTAATACGTAAACGCGATTCGGTAATTTACCATTAGCCGTAGTATCTTCTGCAATCTGTTCGTTAAGATACTTGTTGGATATTGTATATGGCAGTAATCGCAGTTCTTGCCCAACGGAAATCAGCGGCAGCAAAAAGAGAAGAAACACGATACTCCATCTGTATTGCTTGTATTGCATAGGACCTCCTATATAGTATTATTGTGTTATTATGTGTACGAATACCGTACGTTATTTATTACTGGTGCAACTATTATAAATCCACTCTTACGCCAAAATCGTATGTTGGTCCAAACCGTTCGCTTGAAACAGGAAATCTCCATCCGGCATTACGGTTTAATGAAAATTGGTCTTCAGAAATATCCAAAATGTTATTAAGATTCATCAGCAAAGAAACATTGGGCAGTATTTTATATTTTAACGCAACATCAACTTTTGTAAATTTCCCGCGCACGCCGTCGCTTTCTGAATTTGCCGAAAATGAACTATTGTATTCTCCTTGATAATACATCGAAATACGGCTGGAAAAATCATAAATTTCGTAACCCAAAGAAACATTGCAGAAAAATTCCGGCTGTCCTTCAAAACGCTGTTTCTTCTCATACAACACCGTTCTTGGAAACAATGTTATTACCGGTCCGAATTCTCCATCAACTTTAAGCGTGTCGAATACGGTTTTTGTGGAAAGGTAATACGCTTCAGATTTGATGAGCGAAAAATTATAGGAAAGAATTATATTCCGTAAATATCCGGGCAAAAAATTTAAATTTGCTTGATGCTCAAATTCAAATCCCCACACCGATGACGGCGTTTGAGCATTGTAAGGAACAATCAACAAATAATTTCCATTTGTTAATGAATTCAAACCGGCGTTAAGTTTAACGCCAAGACTGTCAAGAAAGCCGCGCCCCTTAAATGCCGCATTGGTTAACACATGAATATCATCAGTAATTTTCTTGTAAAAACCCGAAATTGAAATTAAACCAAAAGCATTATCATAAAACGATGTATTAACTTCATAATTCCATGCTTTAGCTGTTCTTAAAGTCGAATTTCCCACATTAACTGTGTTGACCGTTCCTGAACCGCGCGCATAAAATTTTATTAAACGAGCATTGTAATCCGGACGAGAAAGCGCGCGATACGCCGCAAGACGCAAATTCATAAATTCAAACGGTTTTAACGAAAGATGAAAATTCGGAAGCCAAACATGCTCTTTGTATTCGTAGGTTGTATCTTTTACAGGTATATTTTTAGGAGTCGGAAACCCCCCTAATGAACCTGTGCCAGCAAGAAATCGCGATTTATAAGAATTTGTTTCTTCTTCATAACGCAAACCTGCAATAAAAATAACATCTTGTGCAAATTTAAAAGTATTCATTACGTAACCCGAAACAACATTTTCATTCACTTCATAGTAATCTAATTCTGCTTCTCTATCTACTTCGTGGTCGTCAACGTTTAAATCATACCATTTATGCGCCGCTTCGGTTTCCATTAAAGGATTTAATAAATATTTATCATAGAGTTTTCTATCCGCCGGCGTAGCGGCAAGAAAATCCAGCATTGAAGGAACTCTATTCGCATTATTTGCCAAATACCGCTGATAAAAATTATTAAAGTATGTTCCGCTTAAATCTTTCGGCTTCCACGCAAAGCCGAGATAATACGGCGCAAAATATTTTTCAGATTCTTTGGAACGATATTTTGCACGGTACTTGCCGCCTAATTTCACCTCGCCAGCAAACATATCTCCTAAAAGATATTTGCGAACAATATTGGAATACCCGGTTTTTTCTTTTTCAAAATTTCTTCCTGTGCTGAAAATACCGGAATCCATAATCGCTACTTTGAAATTATTTACTGCGTACGGAATAAGCCTTTCCGGATTTTCTGAAATATGAAAGTCATCCGGCAAATTCATCCCCGAAGTTGCGCGTCCCGTTGAATCTTTTAATCCGATTGGCTCTTTATAGTTCATATAATAATCAAACGGTGATTTTGAAATTGACTGCGCATACGAACCGCCCCAGGTGAATTCAAAATCTTCTATAAAATTTTGCCCCATTATAGAACTGTTGAGAGTTCCAATTTCCTGTTCTCGTACGCGCGTTTCGTATGTAACTTGCGTGCTGCCTGCGTCTTTGGATGGATAGTTTCTGAGATATGTTGTAAAATTTCTGCTTGTTTGATAATAGTTGTTGCTGAATTTTATCGTGCCGCTGTCCGGCGTGATAATATCAAAAATAATCCCGCCGCCGTTTCGCTTTCGAACTTCATCAATAAACTGCAACCGAAAATTTGCAATGTTGTAAGCGGTAGGTAAACTGTTTTTATAAAGCGTTTGGAATTGTGTCGAGGTTCGCTCGTTGCTTCGGATTTTTTGTTCAAAGTTACCGTTTACTTGAATGCCAAAAAAATCTTCAAAAAAACGTTCGCCGTAACGCAGACCAAGGTCGTACTGCTTTAACGAATTCATTAACTGGTTGTAATCGCCTTTTGCATCAACTTGCAGTTCGCGTTCACTCGGCGCTTTGCGCGTTACTAAATTCACACTGCCGGCTATTGCATCTGCATCTTTATCGGAAGTAAGCGCTTTGAACAATTCAATTCCTGCTAGCGAACCTTGAGAAAGCGTACTCATATCAACGCCGCGAGAGTTTGCATCTGTTGCAGGAATTCTCACGCCGTCTATTGTAATTGAAGTAAACTTATCGCTCAAACCGCGAAGAATAACTTTGCTTGCTTCGCCGCCGGAACGTATAAGCGATACGCCGGGAAGTCTTCCAATAGCTTCCGCCGCATTTGCATCCGGCAAATCTTTTATTTTTTCTTTTGAAATAACATTGACGATTGTATTGGATGTAATCTGCTGATTTATTGCCGCATTTTGTCCGCGCCGTTGAGCGGTAATAACTACTTCGCTTCCTTCTATAACATCGGGCAGCAAGCTCGCATTAAGAACAACTGTTCGTCCGTTTACAACTGCCGCATCGGCAATTTTTGTTTTGTAACCAAGATATGATATTCTTATTGTTGCTTTTCCTTCAGGAACGCGCGGAATTCTATATTGACCTTCAACATCGGTAACGCCGCCAAGCGCTGTTCCAACCACCAGCACATTTGCTCCGATAAGAATTTCTTTGCTCGTTTCATCAATAACAGTTCCTTGTATTGTTCCCTGAGCATTCGCCGATTGAAATTGTAAAATCAAAACGGCAGACAGAAGTAAAAGAAGTTTTTTCATAAGAAATAATTTTTTTAGTTTATAAATTATTTTTGAAGAATCATTGTTTTAATTTCGCTGTATTTCCCGGCGGTAAGGCGATAAAAATAAACGCCGCTCGAAAGTCCTTCGCCGTTAAAAATTACGGTGTACATTCCGGGATTTTTATTTTCATTCACCAGAGTTGTAATTTCTTTTCCCAGCACATCATAAATTTTTAATGTAACCTTCGCCCCTTCCCCTCTCACTAAGGGAGATGGGTTATGGAAGAGGGTATATGTAATTGTTGTAACAGGATTGAACGGATTCGGATAATTTTGCTTCAACATAAAATTATTTGCAACTGCTAAATTTTCTTTTACAGAAACCGAACCTCCGTATTCAAACGCTCCTAAGTCCGGCGCGCTGCCGTTAAAAGCAATTCCAACATCAACGCCTGCATCAATAAATTGACTGCCCGCGACTAAGCGCATAAACGGAACATCGGGCAGACTACCATCGGGTTTACGCGGACCTCTTACTCCGGTCGTATCAATACTTACAAAATCATTATTCGTTACAGAAAACGGCGGAAGCCAGCTATTTTTTGTCTGCACTGCGCTTGATAATAATGAAACTCCACCGCTGCCTGCGGCAATACAATTTTTTACTGTTACCGTAGAAGTAACTCTTATTTTACCGGAAATGTTGTAATTTGTTCCATTCCGAAATCCTGTGCAATTGTACAACGTCATTGAACCGCGATTATTATTTTGGTCAAATCCTTTTACTTTGTTGTCAAACGCAAGACATCGAATCAGCGTCATATTATGCCGCAAACTATCTGCATTGCTGTTATCTCCCCCGCCCATTTTAAATCCGTTGCCGTTTCCAGAGCCGAGCGTCCCATTTTTCAAATATCCGTTCATAAATGTCCAGCAATTAACAAGCGTTGTGTTCACGCTGTCCGATGGACGCATATAACCATCCCAGCCGTCGTCAGAATTTTGCCACGCGCGGCATCCATAAAAATAATTTCCTGTTCCAACATTGAGCTTCGGAGCAAAGCCATCGGCATTGCCCTGTCCCGGATCTGCATTAAAATATGAATCGCAATTTATTATTTGATTATTGGAAGCGCCGCTTGCTAACTGAACGCCGGAATCTCTATTTTCAAAAAATGTACAGAACTCAATTATATTGTTTGAACCGGTAATGTACAATCCGTTATCGCCTGCGCCTTTTATATCAAGCCCCTTAAAGTGCCAAAATGTTCCGCTTAAACTAATTCCGCGCGTTCCTAGCGATGTAGAAGAATAATCTAACAGCGGACGCTCATTATTGTAAGCAAATAAATAATATTTTCCGGCAGTAGTTCCTTTTTTTGAAATGCTTATTTGCACAGTCATTACATACGTTCCGCCGCGAAGAAAAACCGTATCGCCTGCCGCCATTATAGAAACCGCTTTTGTAATTGTTTTAAATGGACTGTCAATCGTTCCAATATTTGTATCAAGTCCGTCCGGCGCAACAAAAATTCCTGCGCTTGCCAATTGAATAGTACACAATACAATTACAATGAAAAAAATTTTTTTAAAACTCTTATTTTCTCCCTTCTATTTTTTATCTGGTTTTCGTAAACAAGTATCGCCGAATACAATTTTGGTCGGCAGTTTAATATGCTTCGGCTGAAAAAATTCAAAATTACGAATGTTTTCAATCGTCAATTCTACTGCAGCTCTTCCCATTGCCGCTGAGGGCTGCTCGACAAAAGTCGGGCGCGGCGTTAGATATTGATTGAATGTACCGTTGCCGAATGAAATCAGATCAAAATCTTTTGCAATCTTCAATCCTAATTCCTGCGCAGCGCGGTAAACTCCAAGTGCAACCGGAAATGTTACCGTTAAAATACATTCCGGCAGATTCCCGGAACTATATAATTTCATAAAACTTTTATAGCCGTCAATTTCTGCAAATCCGCCGAGAGTAATTTTTTCTGGATACACCGGCAATTTATTTTTTTTCAAGGCATCCTTAAATCCTTTTAAGCGGTCTCTTCCAATATTAGTATGTTGAAACCCGCCGATGTGTCCGAGTTTTTTATATCCCGCTTTTATTGCTTGCTCCGCCGCCATATACGAACCGTGATAATCGTCCGTTACAATGGAATTGAATTCCTTAAAAGGAATTATGCGGTCCATAAATGTTATCGGAATTCCCATTTTACGAATCGTATCAAAAATTGTATAATCAATTGTATTTTCCGTTACTGAAATAATCAACCCATCTACACGCATGGAAAGAAGCGATTGAATATGAAGCAATTCGCGTTCGGGATTTTCTTGAGACACCGTTAAAATAATTTCATATCCATTTTCAAACGCTGCGTCATAAATGGATTCAATAACAGATGAAAAAAAGAAGTGCGCAATTTTCGGAACAATAACGCCTATCATTTTTGAATTGCGCGATGAAAGATTTCGCGCCATAAAATTCGGAACGTAACCCAATTCTTTTGCAGTCGCTTTAACTTTCTTTGCCATTTCAGTAGAAATATCGGGATGTCCGCGCAAAGCTTTAGAAACTGTTACGTTCGACACGTTTAAAATTTTTGCAATATCTGCCAGTTTAACGTGTAACCCTTTTCTAACCATAAAAATCCTTCACATTGTTATTTTTTTTAACGAACTTTTTTGGCGTTCACGCAAATCCATTCTGCATATTTTTTGGCAGACGCAGAATTTTCAAATCCTTTGGGAAGCCGTCTGGCATCAATGTATTCGTTATACAGCCACGGATCGCCGACCGCTAAAACAACGCCTTTCCCAACTCGCGCTTCCGCCATTAACGATAATCCGTTTTCCGTTAATATTGAAACTGCTGGAGCTTTTACGGAAATTGAACTTACTTGTTTAATAAATAATCCGTCTAAATTTTTAAACAACGGATGATTCGGCAGATTTGAACTCCAGCCGATTTTGTAATCTTTTAATTCTCTAAAATAATGCTGTGCGTCGCCGTTAAAATGCATTCCAAATCGCTCTGCAAGAATATTGATATTGTCAAAATCAGAATTGGTTGAATCATTTGTCAGCAATACAAGCGCTCCGCCATCTTTTACCCATTGCTCTATTACATCAGCATCGGCGGCATTCATATAATTCGGATTTTCAGTTTCTTTAGGAGTGTCGGGATCAACAATAATATACGCGCTGAATCGTTTCAGCGATTCTATTGTCGGCGCTGTTTGCAGCGTATCGGTATCAGCGCCGTAACGGTCAAAAATTTTTGCTAATTCAGAAAATCCGCCGTCCGTTGTGTCATCCCAAATATAATGATGGCGGAATTTTTTCCCGTCTTTTCCCGTTTTCCATTCGTTGTTGTAAAATTCATCCAAGCCAACAACAACGCCGCCGCATTGCAATTTCGGATTTGTTGAAATAATTTCATTTTTCAGCGAAAGCCCTGTTTCAACAATTCCTTCCACAACAAGTTTAGCAATTTCCGTTGCTCCAAATCTTGTGAAATGAGTGTTATCATCTTTCCCTGCCGGAAGCGCGCGGTACACATTCGGCGGAACCGATAGCAAAAAATATTTTTTAGATTCTTCTGCGCCGAGTTTTTCAAACAATAATTTGCTTTTTTTGTGAAGATCAATCAATGGAACATTTTCACTTTTTGCAATTTCTCGTACAACGCCGGGATATTCGCCGTGCTTATCTACAAATCTTCCTTTTGCATCGTAATTTCTTCTATTAACCGGCGTTAACAGAATTGGAACAGCATTTTTACTTCGCGCTTCGCGTACAAAACGAAGCAGATTGTTTTTGTAATCGGTCTGCGGCGCGGCAAAGCGGGAGGTGTCTTCTTTTTTAGAATCATTATGACCGAATTGAATAAATACAAAATCTCCGGCGCGCAGATTATTCATCACAGCATTCCATCGCCCTTCAAACAGAAAACTTCTTGTGCTTCGTCCGTTTTTTGCATAATTAAAAATTGCTGCATTTTCAGAAAAGAAAATTGGAAGCATTTGCCCCCAGCCATGTTCGGGATTATCAATCAACGGTTTATCCGACATCGTTGAATCGCCGACTAAAAAAATTCTTACCGGCGCATCGGGAACAAAACCGAAAAATATAAATGCTGTTAGAATTACGATAAACTTCTTCATGGTTTTATTTTAACTTTTCTACTTCAACGGCAGCAAGTAAAAACGGACCGTAGCCCTTAAAATCATTTGTTCTGAGCGGCTCGCTTATGTAATACTCAAAACTTCCATTGCGGTATGGATTTCCGCCAAGTCCTGAAACTTTGCAAACATTATTCAAGAAAATTATTCCGCTTTCATGTATTGTTACAAATTGTTTAAGAATTCCGTCAAACGATTCTTTTGCAGTTTTTGCGTATGATTTTTTTAAATATCCTTTATTTACTCCTTTGGCGTACGCATACGTAAACATCGCCGAAGCGGACGCTTCTAAATAATTTCCCTTCACATTCTGTTTATCAATTACTTGAAACCAAACTTTGGATTTTTCATCGCGTTGTTTCAAAATATTTTCCATTAGTGCGGCAAAAATCTTTTCTAACTCTTTTCGTTTCGAATGCTGTTTCGGAAAATCATCCAACACATCTACCAACGCCATAGCATACCAGCCGAGCGAACGCCCCCAAAAATTCGGCGAACATCCGGTTTCCTTGTTCGCCCACTCCTGCGTTCGGCTTTCATCCCATCCGTGGTAATACAAACCGGTCTTTGCATCCTTGCAATGTTTATCAATCAGTAAAAATTGATTTGCAATATCGTCAAACGCTGCTACATCGTTAGTAACTATAGAATAGAGCGTATAAAACGGCTCAGCCATATACAAGCCGTCTAACCACATTTGGTGCGGATAAATCTTTTTGTGCCAAAATCCTCCTTCGCTGGTACGTGGGTGGGTGGATAATTGTTTTCGAATTGTATCTGCA
>CAYXEE010000026.1:0-11738 GCA_964463935.1 uncultured Chitinophagaceae bacterium
GAAATATCCATACCCTCTCCGTATGCTTTAAAAATAAAATCCGCACAACAACCGTAGGCAAGTGTAATGAAAGAACCCTCTTTCTTTACACGGTGGGTGTTCGCCAAGGCGTTTCTTGCTTCCTCTGTCTGCTATTCCGTTGCTTCGGAAAGCCCTCGGGCGTTCGCAAATTCCTATAAAGGAAAGAGGCCTGTAATATTACGTCTTCGAGTCGAACTCCCTATTAGTTTAACTAATAGGTTCTTTATTTTCGTTGTCTATGGCTGACGGTGCGGATTTAAAGTTCTTACTCTTTATTTAATTTTTCACGACTCCGTGTTGTGAATACTTGTATCAAGATAATTTGCAATTTTTGATATTTCGTACTCTAATGTAGAAGTTAATTGCAACGACTTATCTCGTTCTTTAAACAAATCTTCGGTAATATTCAACGCAGCAAGAACAGAAACCGTTAACGGCGGCTGTTCCGGAATTTTTTCATGAACAGTGTTTATCATCGAATCTACATACGATGCTACTTGCTTTGTGAATTCCTCGCTTTCACCTCGCAAAGGATATTCTGAACCGAATATTTTTACGCGAACGCTTTGTCTGCTCATAAGTTTCGTGAAAATGTTTGTCTGTTAGTTTCCGTCAGCTAATTGTTACAAATACGAATTAATTTTTCCTAAAATTATTGTTAATTTTTCTTGCAGCTCTTTTTTGTCAATATTGTTAAGCATTGCTCCATTGGTTGAAATATCGCCCATTGAATTGCGAATGGTTTCAATTTCAGATTTCTTGCCGTTTAATTCTGAATACAAATGTTGAACCTCTTTTTCAAGTTCATCAATTTGGTACAGTAATTTTTTCTTTTCCTCGCGCAGCGTAGAAATAACTACCGATGCCTCGCGTGATTTATCCCAAAGCATTTGAAGCGCGTTTTCTAACGAGCGTTCGGTTTCTGTCGTAATTTGTTCTGCTGTATTATTCATACATTACAACGCGCGGAGCGTCGCATTAAATTTTTTAGTAATTCCATTTACAATTGACTGAATTTCGCTCTCAACATCTTCATCGGTCAATGTTTTCTCGGAAGAATTAAACGAAAGTGAAAATGCAATACTCTTTACGTTATCGCCAAGCGATTTATTTTCAAATACATCAAACAATTTAATTTTGCGCAATAAGTTTTTAGAATTTTTTGCAATTTCATTTTCAACATCTTTTACTGCAATATCGCGCGAAATAATAAATGCAAGGTCGCGCGTTACTACTGGAAATTTTGAAAAATGACTAAACTTTTTTTCTCTTGGCAGCGAAAGTAGAACTTCAACGTCAAACTCTGCATAATAGACTTCATTTTCTATTTTCATACGTTGTAGCAGTTCTTGTTTACATTTTCCAAGAAAACCAACGTAAGTATTATTTATTTCAATGCCTATAGTTTGTTCAGTTAAAGAACTTGGTGCATCATAATAAATTAAATCTATATTGTCAAGACCAAGATAGCACAGTAACGATAATACTGCTCCTTTAATGTCATAAATATCAGCATTTTTTTCTTTTCGATGCCATTCATTTCCCCACATTTTACCGGAAATACAAATTCCGAGCAGATTTCGTTCGTTGTAGCCATCAATATACGTTGAAGCAGCAGCTTCACTTGCGTTCAAGAAGGTTCTGCCAATTTCAAAATACCGCAAATTATGTACGCCGTGATTATTATTATGAACTATTGCTTGAAGCATTGTAGGCATTAGCGTTGGACGCAAAACATTTAATTCCTGACTTAACGGATTTTTAACTTTTATAAAATTTGCAGAATAATAATGAACAAGCGTTTCATCCATTAAACTGTTTGTAACAATTTCGTTATACCCATTTGCTTCTAACCATATGCGAAGGGAATTTAAACGATTAAATTTTTTATCAATTTGTCCGAAAGAAATTTCGCTGGAGATTTTATCTTCAATATTATCATATCCGAACAAACGCGCTGCTTCTTCAATAATATCAATTTCCTGCTCAATATCCGGACGAAAAGCCGGAATAGAGCAATTCAAAACTTCTCCGCTTTGTGTGGAAAAAATTTCTACAGAATTCAACAGCGATTGAATTTTTTCAATATTCAAATCGGTTCCCAAAATTTCATTCACACGTTTCGAGCGCAGTGAAATTTCTTTTAGCGGAATAATTGAAGGATAATTATCAATATACTCTTCTACTAACTCACCGCCGCTTAATTCTGCAATAAGAAGAGCCGCTCGAAGAGAAATAGTATTTGTCGCATTATGATCAATTCCGCGTTCAAATCTATATGATGAATCTGTACTAATTCCTAATCTCTTTGCTGTACGTCGAATGCTTTGCGGTTGAAAATATGCCGCTTCCAATAAAACATTTTTTGTGTTTAACGAAATTTCAGAATTCAATCCCCCCATAACACCGCCGATTGCAACAGCTTTTTCAGCGTCGCAAATCATTATTTCATTTCCACTCAACGGATGCTCTTTGCCGTCGAGTGTAATAAATTTTTCTCCTGCTCTGGAATTTTTTACAATAATTGTGTTTCCTTCAATCTCATCATAATTAAAGGCATGCAGCGGCTGACCAAACTCGAGCATAACAAAATTTGTCGCATCAACAATATTATTTATCGGACGAACTCCGGCAGTGGTTAAATATTTTTGCATCCACGCGGGCGATTGTTTCACTGTAACATTTTTGATTAAACGAGCTACATAACGCGGGCAGCCGAAAGAATTTTCTATCGCTACTTTGAAAGAATTTTCAATCGCTTGAACTTGTTTTTGCCTTTCCGAAGTAAATGGTAATTCTAACTTGCAACTAATTGCGCCGGCAACTTCGCGCGCTACGCCTATATGACTTAGGCAATCCGGTCTGTTTGGCGTAACGCCAATTTCCATTGCAACATCAGTTAATCCAAAATATTCGGCAAGCGGAGTTCCAACCACTGCTTCATTATCTAAAACTAAAATCCCATCAGCATCGTCGGCGATTCCTAATTCATAGGAAGAACAAATCATACCGTAAGATTTTTCGCCGCGAATTACCGCCTCGGTTATTGTGAACGGCTTCCCTTCTGAATCATGCTGATTTTTAGGAACAACTGCTCCGGGTAATGCAACCGCAACTTTTTGACCTGCGGAAACATTTGGCGCGCCGCAAACAATTTTCCTAATATTATCAGAATCAGTTTTAACTTCGCAAAGCGATAATTTTTTTGCGTTGGGATGCTTTACAACGCTTAATACTTCGCCAACAACAATTCCGTCAAACTTCTTTCCTTCATATTCAACAGATTCAACTTCTAATCCAACCGAAGTAAGTTTTTCAGCAATAATTTCTGGCGTAGATTTAACGCTAAGATAAGTCTGTAACCAATTGTAAGATATGCGCATATAAAATTTGTTAAAACTGATTTAGAAATCTATAATCGTTTTCAAAAAATGTTCTAATGTCATCAATTCCAAAACGAAGCAATGCAATGCGGTCAACCCCCATACCAAAAGCATAACCGGAAACTTTTTCAGGATCGTAACCGCAATTTCTAAATACGTTTGGATGGACCATACCGGCACCTAATACTTCAAGCCAGCCGCTTTGTTTGCAGATTCTGCATCCCTTGCCGGAGCATAGAAAGCATGTAATATCCATTTCTAAACTCGGCTCGGTAAAAGGAAAGAAACTAGGGCGGAATCTGTATTTGATAGAACTACCGTAAAATTGTTTTGCAAAAGTAACCAGCGTTCCTTTTAATTCGCTGAATGTTACATGCGTATTAACGTACAATCCATCAACCTGATGAAAAAAGTAATTACTTCGCGCGCTAATGGCTTCATTGCGATATACTCTGCCGGGCATAATAACGCGAATTGGCGGCTGTTGGTTTTTCATTATTCTAATTTGAACAGGCGTTGTATGAGTGCGAAGGAGTGTTTTTTCGTTAATAAAAAAAGTATCCTGCATATCTCGCGCGGGATGGTCGGGCGGAAAATTTAACGCTTCAAAATTGTGGTAATCATCTTCTATTTCAGGTCCATCGGCAATTCCAAAACCCATTGAAAGAAAAATGCTTTTCATTTCTTCAATCGTCTGAGTAATTGGATGACGCGTTCCTTTTGGAATTTCTCTTCCCGGCAGCGTTACATCAATATGCGATTCTAGTTTTACTTTTTTAGTTTCAACTGCAGCGCGAACCGATTCAAATTTTTCCTCTGTTTCTTTTCGTAGAAGATTTATCTGCTGACCGATTGCCGGCTTCAATTCGGCAGGAATTGATTTCAACTCATCAAACAGCGCTGCGATACTTCCTTTGCGTGAAAGAAATTCAATTCTAAATTTCTCTACATCATCGTGTGCAGAAATTAAACGAAGTTTTTCCGCTATGTGATTTTTTAATGCTTCAATTTTTTCAGTAATCATACAATTCTATAAAACAAAAAACTTCCCACCGTACGAACAAACTTTACAATTTCAGCAAAAGCTTCTGGATTTTGAACTGCTAATTCAGCAAGAACTTTACGATTAATATCGACAGCTTTTTTATGTAAGCCGTCAATCAATTTAGAATAGCTGATTCCGTGTAATCGCGCCGCTGCATTAATACGCGCAATCCACAATTGGCGGAATTCTCTTTTTTTCGCTTTTCTATCACGGTATGCGTATTGCAGACCTTTATCTATATGGTGCTTTGCAATGGTAAGCACCTTGCTTCTCGCACCCCAATAACCTTTCGCTTGCGCTAATATGCGTTTGCGGCGGCGATGGGAGGCAACTTTGTTTTGCGAGCGTGGCATAGTTGCACTTCTCCTTTATATTGTTAATAGTTTAGTAAATTACATCATCAGCATCTCTTTTATCTTCGCCGTATCCGGCTTTGATACAAGAGTTGCTTTGCGCAAATGACGTTTGCGCTTTGTTGTTTTACTGGTAAGAATATGGCGGCGGTTCATTTTGCGCCGTTTAATCTTTCCAGTTGCAGTGGTTGTAAACGATTTACGCGCACCGCGGTGTGATTTCATCTTTGGCATTGTTTTCCTTAGTTTGTAGATGAAGTTGTGGTCTTTGTTTTATCTGATTTTTTATTGGACTTATCCGGCGCAAAAATCATCGCCATAAATCGTCCTTCCATTTTCATCGGCTGATCAATTTTTGAATACGAAGAAAGTTTTTCAGCTAACCTGTTCAATAAATTTTCTCCCTGCTCTTTATACGCAACTTCTCGACCCTTAAAAATTACTGTCGCTTTAACTTTATCGCCGTCTTCCAAGAATTGAATTGCATGTTTTGCTTTAAATTCAAAGTCATGAACATCGGTATTCGGATGAAAACGTAATTCTTTCAACTGTGAAACATGTTGATTTTTTTTCTGTAATTTTTCTTTCTTTTGCAGTTCATACTTGAATTTTCCAAAATCCATAATTTTACATACCGGCGGAACTGCATTCGGCACAACTTCGATTAAATCTTTTCCGCGTTCGGATGCAAGTTTTACTGCTTCCCTCGGCGACATTACGCCGACTTGTCCAACACCATCTTCAATTACACGAATTACATCTGCTCGAATTTCTTCGTTAATGCGGGGGCGTTTGCTGTCTTTAATGTGCGTATCTCCTTACTTTGTAAATGTTTGAAAAGAATTTTCTTTTTCTAATTTTGCAATAAATTCAACAACAGAAACCGAACCTAAATCTCCTTTTTTATGCTGGCGAACAGAAACGGCATTTGCTTGTTTTTCTTTCTCGCCGATGACAAGCATATAAGGAATTTTTTTCAATTCGTGTTCGCGGATTTTATATCCAATTTTCTCGCTGCGTGAATCTATTTCAACGCGAAAACCTGCCGACTGAAATTGCTTTAATACTTGCTGTGCAAATTCATTTTGCGAATCAGTAATCGGCAGAACAACCGCCTGAACCGGCGCAAGCCATACAGGAAATTCGCCGGCATAATGTTCAATTAACAAGCCGACAAATCGTTCCATTGAACCAAACGGCGCGCGATGAATAATTACCGGGCGATGTTTTTGTCCATCGGCGCCTGTATATTCAAGTTCAAATCGTTCGGGCATTACATAATCTACCTGCACAGTGCCAAGCTGCCACGTTCTTCCAATAGCATCTTTCACCATAAAATCAATTTTGGGTCCATAGAACGATGCTTCTCCCACTCCGATAAAATAGTCTAACTGCATTTCATCGGCAACTTCTTTAATTTCTTTCTGAGCGCGATCCCAATATTCTGTATTGCCGCCGTATTTTTCTACATTCTTTTCGTCGCGATAAGAAAGACGCGTTGAAACTTTCATATTAAAAGTATTAAACACTAACTGCGTCAATTCCACAGTTCGTGTAATTTCCTCTTTTAATTGTTCGTGAGCGCAATAAATGTGCGCATCGTCTTGCGTAAATCCGCGAACGCGGGTAAGCCCGTTCATTTCGCCGGATTGTTCATAGCGATACACAGTACCGAATTCAGCAAGCCGAATTGGTAAATCTCTATACGAACGCGGCTTCGATGCGTAAATTTGGTGATGATGCGGACAATTCATCGGCTTCAACAAAAATTGTTCGCCGCTTTCCATCTCAATCGGCGCAAATTGAGAATCTTTGTAATACGGGTAATGTCCGGAAGTTTTGTATAATTCAAGATTTCCGATATGCGGAGTTATTACCGGTTGATACCCACGCTTCCGTTGTTCTTCTCGAAGAAATTTTTCAAGATTTTCTCGAAGCACGGTTCCTTTAGGAAGCCAAATCGGCAATCCGGCTCCAACTTTTGAAGTTAACAAAAATAGTTCTAATTCTGCACCAAGTTTACGATGGTCTCTTCGTTTTGCTTCTTCAATTCGAAATAAATAATCATCCAGTTCTTGTTTCGCAGGAAACGTAATTCCATAAATACGCTGCAGCATTTTATTTTTTTCGCTGCCGCGCCAGTACGCTCCGGCAATGCTCATCAATTTTACAAACTTTATTTTTCCGGTTGAAGGAATATGCGGACCATAACAAAGATCGGTAAAATTTCCTTGACGATACATACTTATCTGTTCGCCTTTAAATTCTTCAAGAAGTTCAAGTTTGTACGGATCGCCCTTTTTCTTAAAATATTCTACCGCTTCTTCCCAGCTAACTTCCCGCCGTTCAAACGGAACATCGCGTTTAATCAGTTCTGAAATTTTTTGTTCAATCTTTTGCAAATCTTCTGATGTAAGCGAATGGTCGCCCATATCTAGATCATAATAAAATCCATTTTCAATCGGCGGACCTATTCCGAATTTTGTGCCCGGGAATAACGCTTCAATTGCTTCTGCCATTACATGCGCTGAACTATGCCAGTATGTAGTTTTTCCTTCAGGATTTTCCCAGGTATGAATTTTAATTTCAGAATCTTGTATAATTGGACGGCTCAAATCCCAAACCTCGCCATTAACAGATATTGATAAAGCTTTTTTGGCGAGAGAGTTACTTAAACTTTCTGCAATTTTCGAACCTGTAATTCCTAATTCAAATTCTTTTGAATTTCCATCGGGAAATTTTAGTAAAATTGTTGACATTCTTTGTATTCAATGAAAAAAAAATCGGAGAATACAGCCTCCGATTTAGGTATAGAATCGTTGCTACTGGTTAAAAATATGAAAAAACGCCTCGAAATGCAATAATTATAGCGCTCAAACATACGAATTTTATGAATTTTTTACAGAAAACACATTATTTTTTCAATTTCTCATCCAAAAAATTTGTGATTTTTGTATAAAGATTTAACCGAGTTATTCCACCGCCAATTCCATGGTTTTTGTTTGGATAATACATCGTTTCAAATTGTTTGTTCGCCTTTTGTAATGCGGCAACCAAATTAACGGCATTTTGAAAATGCACATTATCATCTGCTGTACCGTGAATGAGAAGAAAATTTCCTTTCAACTTATCGGCATGAGTAATCGGCGAACTTTCAATGTATCCGTCGGGATTTATTTCGGGCGTGGACATAAATCTTTCTGAATAAATTGTATCGTAGAATTTCCAATGGGTAACTGGCGCAACTGCAATTGCAGCTTTAAAATAATCTGCGCCTTTTAATATTGCCAGTGCAGACATATAACCGCCGTAACTCCATCCCCAAATGCCAATCCGATCTTTATCTACAAATGGCAGCGAGGATAAATATTTTGCTCCTTCAATTTGATCGTTTACTTCCCACTTACCAAGATTTTTGTATGTAATTTTCTTAAAAGCTGTTCCTCTTGCGCCGGTACCGCGGTTATCAACCATAAAAATAATGTAACCCTTTTCAGCTAAATAGGAATACCATAAATAATTTCCTCCTCCCCAAAAATCTTTAACTACTTGGGAACCCGGACCGCCGTAAGTAAATACAAGAACGGGATGTTTAATTGTTGAGTCTAACTTTTGCGAAGAAATCATACACGCGTTCAGATCAACGCCATCCGATGTGGTAAATTTTAGAAATGCAGTTTTTGCAAGTGAGTATTCCGAAAGCGCAGAAATTTTATTTTCTTCAAGCGTTGTTATAAGAGAACCGGAATTATTGAAAAGAAAAGTTTTCATTGGAGTAACAATATCGCTGTATGTTGAAACAAAATATTCGAATGATGAAGAAAAATTTGCCGAAAAAGTACCGGTTACTTTTGACGTTATATTTTTTCTTTTACTTCCATCAAGTTTAATACTATAAATATGACGATAAAGCGGCGAAATTTCAGATGAAGAATAGTATAGTAGATTATTTTTTTCATCTATGCCGTAAAACTGATCTATTTCCCAGTCTCCTTTTGTAATTTGATTGATGAGAGTTCCATTGTTTTTGTAATAATATAAATGTTGAAATCCATCTTTATCAGACTGCCAAATAAAATTTCCGTTTTTTAGGAACACTGGATCAAACGGTTCATCAAGCCACGTTTCGCGAGATTCAGTAAGTATGATTTTTGTGGAACCATCATTGATATTCGCAAATAGAAGCTCATTTTTATTTTGTTCCCGATTCATCCGCTGAATAGCGAGCGTATTATTTTCATTAGTCCACGTCATTCGTGGAATATATTGATCATCGTTGTTTCCAAGATTCATCCAGATTGTTTTTTTGGCTGTCAAGTCTATAACGCCTATTTTTGCAACTGCATTTTGGTCTCCCGGCTTTGGGTATTTCATTTTAATTAAATTGAGATGAGTCGGTTCCCAATCGGTCATTGTAAATTCGGGAACTCGCGCTTGGTCTATCTGCCAAAAAGCAATTTTTGAACCGTCGGGAGACCAGCGCCATCCGTCTGATATACCGAATTCTTCCTCATATACCCAGTCGAATCTTCCGTTGATAATATTTTCATTTCCATCAAAGGTGATTTGCGTTTCAGCAAATGCGGCAAGCTCTATAACATAAATATTGTTATGACGAACAAATCCTATTTTTTTTCCATCAGGAGAAAATTTCTGATTGTATTGAGGAACATCCACATCGGTCAATTTCTTTAGCTGTTTAGTTTCAAGCGAATAGACAAAATAATTTCCGGCTGGAGTTAATCGAGATAAATACTGCTTATCGGGCGGAGCGGAAACAAAAAGAATTTGCTTTTCGTCAGGCGACCATTGATACGATGTAAAACGAAACGGCGGATCGGATTCTGTAGTTTTAAGTTCGGCTCCGGAAATAAGCTTTCTTTTTGATTTTGTTTTTGCATTGTAGATGAAAACAGCAGTTGTTTTTGAAACAGTATCCATTTCTAAAAACGAAAAATCCTTTCCGTTTTTCAACCAATGAACGCCGCGAACACCTTTGCTGGAAAATTTACCAGAATTAAAAATATCTTCAAGCGATAAATTTTTTGTTTGCGCTAACGATGCGAAGCTAAAAATAACAAGCCAAACGAATAATAAATTCTGCCTTTTCATAGACACGCTCCTGTTTTTAATTTAAAAATACGATATACGAAGGAAAGAAAGAAATGAAAGATTTATGGAATGGTGGACTCTAGAGGATTCGAACCTCTGACCTCTACCGTGTCAAGGTAGCGCTCTAAACCAACTGAGCTAAGAGTCCTTTTTTTCGGAATAAAGATACAAAATCAATAAAAAAATTCAAAATACTATTTATCGCGGAATAAGTTCTAAA
The DNA here is from genome assembly GCA_964463935.1 of uncultured Chitinophagaceae bacterium. Taxonomy (GTDB): domain Bacteria; phylum Bacteroidota; class Ignavibacteria; order UBA10030; family UBA8401; genus JACFMZ01. The sequence goes on from CAYXEE010000026.1 coordinate 10,135, forward strand.
TAATTATACTCAGAGCTATTTTTATTCGATTCGGAACTTATATCGTAACCGCGAAAATAAATACTTGTAACCGGCACTCCATTAGCAACAAGATATTCTTTTATTGAAGCTGAACGCACCAAGGCAACTTCTATATTTTTTGAATTTTTCTTTTTCGTACTGCCAACAAAACTATTTATTTGGAATTTAACTTCAGGCCTTGTTGATAAAAGCAATATTAAATCATCCAGAAAATTAGTCGCTTGCTTTGTCAATTGATTAGTTGTTTCATCAAATGTAATATAGCTGCTGACATTTGGAATTTTATTAACTATAACAGAATCAACTATTTTTACCGCTCTATCATAATATGCGCCAACGCGCTGGGCAGGACGCAGCTTATCTTTATATGTTGCGATAACTGGAAGCAGCGGAATTTTTCCCGAAGTAAATTTAAAGTACACAGGATTAGAAATTGTTGTCGTTACTTCACCAAAACTATTAATCACTTCTAATGCAATAGATTTTCGTACTATCGAATCATGCAACGAGTTGCTACTTAGCGCTGAAAATGTAAATGTATTTTTACCGGATAATACTATATCCGACACATCAATACGCATTACTTGTTTTCCGGTAACAGTATTTGAAGCAGCAGCGAATGAAGATGAAAGTTCCGGCGAAATTTTTTTGATTGTAAAATATCTTTTCCCAATCGGAATGCCATTTAATGAAATTGACTCAGGGTCAATAAACAATCCGCTGTTTGTTGTATCAACAATAAATACATTTGAAACTTTTCGAGCATGATTTATAAACAGCGATGTATTCACAGTTACAATGTCTCGAAGTCCAACAATTGTTGTATCGGTTGAATTTGCGGAACTAACTGTTGAAAAATATTTTTCCAATGTTAATGAAGTTGCAATTACATTTTTTGCAGTATCTTTTACAATATTTTCGCTTACAACCGGATCGGTAACAAATAACACGCTATCAGAAGTCAATAGTTTAATTATTGTTTTACTAAAGAGTCTTTCATCATTTGTTGGGAGTATAGGGATGAAAATTTTGTACTGTAAGTTTCCTGTGAATGTTGCATTTCCTTTTCCTAATCTCCATACAATAGAATCATTTTCAGTTCGGTGTCGGACGGGACGACCGTTAAACATTGCAGAATTTGGAACGATTGTGAATTCTTGAGGTAGTTTTTCCCATACTTCAACTGCATTTAATTGTTTTTCACCAATATAGTTAAATGAAATATTCATCACGACCGTATCACAAGCAACGCGCAATGTATCATTCTTATAAATATATTTTGGAACAGACTGCCGCAATACATTGGTATAAGATAATTTGCGCGTTGATAATTTCACAGTATCAACAACAAATCTTTTAACAAAGAAATTTGCCTTTGCAATTCCGCTGGAAGTAACTTTAACAAACCGTGACGACGGATCTTTGGCAAAATTTGTTAAATCGCCGAGCAAAGAAGTACCTTTGGCGGCCCAGTCGCGCGAGCTACCAGTTCCATATTCCTGTCCGGCAATGACGACCAAAGGAACTTTTTCACTTTGATACATCATCGCTGCATCGTAAATGCTCATTCGCTCGCCGTTTGG
>CAYXEE010000026.1:11748-14755 GCA_964463935.1 uncultured Chitinophagaceae bacterium
TGCCGTCTTCCATCCAAAGCTCAACATTTTTTATTCCGTTTTCGCCTTCTGTTTGGAAATTATTTCTATCATCATCATAAAATACTTTGCCAATAATCAGACCTTTTTCGGTGAATACTCCGGGACGAACTGTAATTTGCCATGATGAAGGCGCAGAAGTAAGATTTTGACTGCCGCCTGCAGAAGCTGTTGCAAATGCAGTATTTAATCCTTCACTTTCAGTTCCATCGCTCCCAATAGCAAGTTGATAAACAAATTGTTCGGATTTCCCGGAAGGAATTGTATCGCTAATAGTCCAAATAAGCTTTGTTGAGCCGGTTGTATTTGTTTGCGGCTCATACGATTTTTTTCTAAAGCGGGCAGAATTCTTTACATACGTAAAGGCATAAGGAATAAAGTCGTGAATTCCAATATTGTAAATTGGAGATGAACTATTATTGGTAACAATTATTTGATACGTAACAACGTCTCCTATTTCTGCAACTTTTTTATTTGCAGTCTTTACGATTTTAAGAAAATTATACAGGTTTGGATTTTCTCTTAAAAATAATGTATCCCGAACATTTGCGCGAGATGTATCTTTCCATACTAAATGCGCATTGGAAATTACATACGAATTTTCACTAACCGTAAAATCTGTATGAATTTTTAGCTGCATCGAATCGGAAACTCCGGGCGCAATGAACGGAATCGCAAGCGTTACAACAGTATCTACGCGCGCAGTTATTGTTGTTAATTTACTAAACGATATTTTATTTTTACCGTCAGAAAATATTGTATCAACAATAAATATATTTTTCGCAGTATCAGTGCCGACATTGCTAAACCAGAATTTCATTGAAACGCTATCGCCGGCAATTTTATTCTTTGTCGTGTCGCTGAAAGAATGTTTAAATGTTAAATCGCCTGAAGAGTGAATTTGAACGCTATTACTAACTGATGAAACTGTATTAACATTTGATGAACTAAACCAAACAGTGTTATGTAAAATAGTATTGTTTGGAATATTTCGTTTTAATTTTAATACAATAGTTAACGAATCTTCACTGTTAACGTGCAACGTATCTTTTTGCCATTTTAAAACACGCGAAACGGAATCAAATGCAACTGATTTCATTTTTCCTTTTTCAGCCGCAACGAAATTAGTATAAGCAGGAAGCGTATCAACTAAGGCAGCATTGATGTGTGTAAGATTTCCTGTATTGTTTAATTTTATTGAATACCGCAGAGTGTCGCCTGCATTTAGTTTTAATGGCGCGGACATTTTTAATGTTACAAGCGAATCAGGTTGAATCTCAATACTTTCATTGATAGTTAATGATCCTGCGGAAGTATCAACAATAAATTTTGAGCCTTTAAAACTTGGAAATGCAATACTATCAACGTATAAGCGATACGAACCCGGTTTAAGGTTTTCAAATTTAAAATTCCCGCGCGAATCTGTTTTCTGCTCTTGTATGCGAGAAAAGAATTGAACATCCGATCTTCTGCTTTGAGTTCGTACAGCACGCGGTGAAGATGATGTTAATGAATCAATAAAGACCGTGATACCTTCTGCGGGAATTGGCTGTCCGCTATTCTTATAGAGAATTCTTCCGGTAATAGCATTGGGAATAAATTTTGCAGGCAATGGAAACTGCGCCGGATCAATTTGTGTGCGAATAACAACCGTATCGCCAAACTGATCTCTTACAATTATTTCCAGATAATACATTGCAGCGGCTTTATCTAACGCTACAAAAAAAACGCCATTTGATTTTGTTGTATCCGCTGAAATAAAATTATTGTTTTGGTCCGTAACACGCGCAATTGCGCCAATAATTGGAATTTTAGTAGCAGCGTTAATTAATTTTCCGGTAATTGCACCCGGATACATCACTACTTCAGAATTTCCTGAAGCAAATCCTGATTGTGCAACGCCTGCGACAGCTGAAATTGCAGCAATTTTTTTTTCATTTTGTACAGATGCAGAACGGATGTACGTTGATGCAATTCCATCTTTTGTAACAAGAGAAATAGATGAAGTATTGTTTGCAAATGTACCAAAATCTGTTGTTAATACTACCGGAACATTATCTGGGATAGTTGAATTTAACGAGTCTTTTACAGTAATAGTTAATAATGTGCTGTCTTTTAGATTTTGACCGAAAATATATTTAAACGCCGGACTGACAACAACATTTTTGGGCGCAACCGGAACAATTGAAACAGTTGAAGATGCATAATGCTGTTCAGTATCATTTGATGCAGTTGCAGAACCACGATACGTTAACAACGTATGTCCTAAATTAGGCGCAGTTGAAACTGTAACATCAATGTTTGCTTCACTTAATCCTGCAATCGCGGGGAGATTCCAAATAATTCTTTTTTTATCGGTTGAAATAGTTACAGGTGAAATGTTTGCAGAAACAAATTGACCTGATGAAGAAATTGTATCTGTAACAATAATATTCGTTGCAGGCGCGTTGCCGGTATTTTTTATTTTTAATCTAAATACGCCATTTCGCCCTGAACCAACAAAACTGTTTAACGGAGTAATTAAATATTCTAATCGTGCAAAATTATTTAAGGATAATTTCAACGATGAAGTTTTTTTACTTAAAGTCCAAGAAATATTCCCATCAATCGAAAGTTCTGTACCAAGTGAAAGCAAACTATCAATAACAACTTTTACTTTTACGGAATCTGTTTTGCCTGCATTTATATTAAAAACTTTCCATTTTACTGTTTTACCTGTAATTGTTCCGCCGGTGGACCCGGGAACAAATTTTAGACCAACGGCAGGAAGAACCCCTTCAATTTCAGCAGAATCAGCTTTTGTATTGCCGATATTTTTATACACTATTCTAACTACAACAGTTTCTTTGCTGAAGGTAAAAAATTCCGTATTTGCAAAACCAATCTCAAAATTTGGCGCGTTAAGTACATTAAACGAAACAATATTCGTTTTAACTGTCTCCGGCGGAAAATTTTTGTATTTAAAACGAACTTGTCCTTGATTGATAAT
>CAYXEE010000027.1:0-14755 GCA_964463935.1 uncultured Chitinophagaceae bacterium
ATTTTGTTGAATTGACTGAATGTAATTATTTCTATCAACTTCCCATTTGTCCGGCGGATCTTGTTTGTGCCATTGTAGTAACGTATTGATATCCTGTGGAGCTTCATTCAACGCCGGAAGCGTTACATTGTTCAAATAATTAAATGTCCAATCATATCCTCCAATGCCGTTGTAACAAACTGACATATACAATAGTGCACGCGCAGCATCTCCTTTGTGTACATCACGCGGTTCATACACATTTTGATTGTTCGCATTTTTTCCGTACTTCGCAGCAAGAAATGTTGATGTTGGAGTAATAACTTTTTCTAACGGATGATTGCTGCGAACGCCATTCGCATATTTATGATTTGCAGGAAAAAGATGATATTGATCTGAATATTCAGGACGGTTGGTAAAACCGGAAGCATTTCTGCTCGGCATCCAGCTTTGGCACCATGTATGTTCGCGGCTTAGTCCCGAATCCGCATTTACGCCGGAAGTACCGATCCATGCAAACAGCGGCGTGTAAAGGTAATTAAAACCGGAATAAACGCAAGTTATAACGCGTTTTCCGTTGGTTGTATCGCGCGAAGCAAAATTCGGAATATTGGTCGTTGTAAATCCGCTGTATGAAATTATCGTGTGAGGATTGATAAGATTTTGCAAATCGGAAACAAATGAAGAACTTGACGTAAAAATTGAATTGTAATACGTTCCCTGCGCAATAGTGTGAAGCGAAAACGCAACAAAAAAGAACAAAATTTTTAAAGAACTTTTCATCGAAAAAAAACCATAATGCTAATAAAGAAAAAATAAGGGAAATACCGTTTGGTATCTCCCTTAAAGTATATACGAAAGTACGAAATAAATATTTGATTTACATCATCTATTTAACGTAGAACGCTTTCTTTAACATTATTTAATGAAGCATTTGCAGTCAGAGATATTTTCGGCTAAGCAATGAAAAAAATTTCCAATATTCAATCATTTACAGCGTTTACAGAGAGCAATAATGATATTGATAATGTTGCTCGAAAAAATCCGCAACAGGTTAAAGACCGCAAACGATTTCACTATTAGCATTACAATTAAAAAAGGAAATTCGTTTGCAAAAACATTTTCTTGCCTATATCGTTTCCTGTGGAACGGTTTCCGTTATTCCAAAAGCATATACTTGGAAATATGCGGCAAACGCAGAAATAGCAAATTCTTGCGGTAAAATTCTAGAAAACATATCAAAAAACCTTTTTTCTTATTTCCCAATATCAAATATTTTTACTTTTTGCGCATCCTTTCAATCCATCCGTAATCAAAATTGTTGAAATTTATTTAGAATCGCTGAAAAACATTTTTTACAAAGAGAAGCAGAAAAATTTTTTAATAAATGATTTTTTTTAACTTGACTTTTGCTCTCTTGCATATTATTTTTGTAGTGCAAATTGATTGACTGCCTTCACGCCCGTGAAGGCATCTGGGGGTCTTTCAGTTTGAATATAGCCTGTTGCAGTACAATCGCGTACTGCAATGGGCTTTTTTAATTTTAAAACTGCGCAATATCTTGTATAATCGTTTATATCCTTTTTCCTTTGCTATTCTATAAAAAAAAATGCGGCGGCAAACTTTCGTCAGCCGCCGCGCTTGGTGAATTGCATCTCCCACGCGGAGATAATTGCAATTTTACTTTAAGAGCGACATTTTTTTGGTTACCACAGTATTTCCCGATTGTAATGTATAGAAATATACGCCGCTGCTTAGCTGCGAAGCGTTAAATAATACAGCATACTCGCCTGCATTTTGCACGCCGTTTACAAGCGTTGCAACTTCCTTTCCTAAAATGTCATATACTTTCAACGTCGTCAATCCTGAAACATTGATTGCATACTTAATTGTAGCGCTTGGATTGAACGGATTGGGATAATTTTGAGAAAGCGAAAATTGTTTGGGTGCAGCCGTTGATGTATTTTGAACAACTCCCGTTACATTGTCAATTGTATAATTAACTATTGCTCCCTGCGCAATTCCAATATCGCTGTATGTCGGCGAGGCAGTTTGATCGCTTGTTGACGTGAAACCAACGGCATCAACCGTTACAGAATATTTGCCCGGCGCAAGTCCGGTAATTGCATAATTGCCATTCAAATCAGTAGAAGCATAACCGGCAACATCGCCGTTTGTGTAACGAGCAAACGCCATTGCGCCGCCAATTGGAGCAATTGTGTTTCCGCTTTTTCCTTGAATTTTTCCGTTGATGAATGTAAAGCCGCGTCCCGAATCCGGCATTGGTTTTACATAAAGATTTATTCCGGTAACGCTATTTCCATTAATTTCAATTCGCGTTGCATTTTTCCATCGAATTGATTGTTCGCCGGAGCTGTAAAATACCGGCGCATAACTTCCCAGGGGAACCGCCAAAACAAAATATTTCCCGGGAAGAAGATTTTCAAAAGTATATGCGCCAAGCGAATCGGTATCTACAACATAGCTCTTGTTGAATTTTACCGAATCTTTTACATTCGGAATCCAACGGTCGCGGAATGCAATCATACGCGCGCGAACGCCGATATTTTTTACGGAATCAATCACCTGCCCGCTGATAGAACCAAGAAGAACCGGCGGAAGCGGCGAGAGCGTAAAATTAATTCCGCTTGTATCGGATTGTAAACGGATCGGATTAGCGCTTAATAATTCCGATTGTTCATTATAATATTCAACGGAAAATCCCGACGATTGTGCAAATGCAATATATTGTCCGCGCGGAATTTTAATAGAATATTTTCCCAGCGAATCTACTTTTGCTTTAAATACAAGTTTTGAAGTTCCATCTAACCGCGGATCGCCGTTTTTATCAAAATCAAAAATCATTCTAAAGTTTGCATTGGAATTTAAAGCAAAATCGATATTTACTAATGTTACTTGCGTACCTTTTAATCCCAGAGCAAGTCCGTTTGCATCAGAAACTGTACCGCTGATTGTTGCTTTCAATGCTTCAAGATTTCTGCTCCGAAGTTTGAAATTTGCAATAGCTTCCGATGGCGAATCAGCCACAGTAATTGGCGTTGCCTCAACAGCTGTTCGTTTTCCATCCCACCATTGGTCAATTAAATCGTGCTGCGTGGGAATTGCATGAATAATGTAGCTTCCGGGATCAAGATTTTTGATAAGATAATTGCCGAGTGAATCGGTGATGGTTTTGTACATAAAACTGCTGGCTTTATCCCGTTTAAATGCTTCGATTAAAACTTTTCGCAGAGGATTTTCCAGCGTATCTGTTACTTTGCCGCGCAGAACTCCGTTGCCTCCGGAAATTATTACTTGAAAATCTTGTTTTGCAATTCCGCCTTTATCGGACTTCACATTGATATGAACAACCGCCCATCCTTTTGCAGTCGGCGTAAACTTCACAACATTTTCATTCCCGCTCATCACGACATTGGAATTTTGATTTTTAAATTCAACAACATAGGAATAAATTAACGCTGCGCTCGGATCCGACGAAACTGCTTTTACTTCGTACGTATATTCTTTCCCAATTTGCGCTGTAAGCGGGGGAACGGAAGTAATTTTTACTTCATCGCGCAGTATTTTTCCGGTAATTGCAACAACTGCCGGCGCGCTCATCAATACTGTATTTGCGTACGTTTTGGCATACACACGATAGCCGTAATATTTCGTAACGCCTGCAGTAACGGGCGGCATATCTGTAAAATATTGATTTGTTGTTGAACCAAGAAAAACAGTATCGGTAGGAATTACTGTGAGCATACCAGGCATTGTAACGCGGTACACGCCGTATTCAAGTACATTTACGTTGTACGGTTTTTCCCATTTTAAATTTACTTTGTCGCCGTCAACATTTGCATCCAAACGGAAAGCGGACATTACCGGCGGCGCAGAAATTTGAATGGTAACTACTTCGCTTCTGCTGATTGAATTGTTGGAATTTCTTCCGGTAACAAAAAAACCGTACTTCACATTTTCACCCGGAGCAGGCGCAGGCGCTGTATGTTTAAATACTTTTTCAGAACTCGAATCCACTAAAGCAAAATCGGATTCTATGAACGGAGCTTTTGCGCGATACAAGAAAAATTTTTGCGCGCTCCCTTGCATTTGATAAACGGTAAAAGTTATTTCGCCGTTCATTTCAACTTTTGTGGCATAAAGCTGTAAATCTTTATTTTGCGCTTCAGCCGGCTGCAATGCAAGCAGCAACAACAGTACAAGAAAAGTAATAATAAGAGCAGCAATTTTTTTTGTCATAACTTTCTCCTTTAATTAGGTTGAATTTTTTTAAATGAAGAACTGCAATTTCAATGCCACAAGAAAAACGGCGTTTTTCTATAAATCTTGCCGCTTTTTTAAGTTCGGCGTGCATTTTTTGCGCGGCAAAATGCAATTTCTGCGCTACGGAAGCGGATATGAAAATGATAGAACAGCCGAATTGGTTTGCATTTCATAACGCAAAGAAAGATTGTTGGCGCGGGGTAAATTTACAAATGCGTCAATCTCAGAAAGAGAATAAATTATGCCAAATGCAATAGCCGAATATTTCCGCTTTGTAGTATTTGTTGTATGAAGAATATTTCGCCGCTGCATCAGCAGAGGTGGTTGCGGAAAGATAATCATCTTTTGCAAAACGCCGTTGAATATCGCAATATGCAACAGAAGCAAGCGCGCCTATTCCTGCGCTTAGAAATGAATACCCTGCAATATCCCTGCCTTGATGCAATTGTTCCCATCCCGGAAAAACTATTGCGCGAAATGTTACCGACGGAGTCCGCAGTACAAGCGGTTCATTTTTTATCTGCTGTGAATTTTTTCTTTGAAGAAATTTTCGTTTCGCCTCGTTTAATGCAGATAAAATTTTAGGAGAAGTAAAAACAGGATCAAGTTCAAACGTTGAATCGAAATTGAGAATAATTATGAAATGTTCAATCGCCGATTGTGTTTTTCCCTGCGCTACGGAAGAAAATGCAATATGCTTTTCAATTATTATTTTTACAGAATCAGAAAGCGAATTGGTTTCCAGCAGTCTGCGCGCTTCCAATTCGGATTGAACATACATTCCATTGTCATACAATTGCTGAACGGATATCAATGTTGAATCAATTGATGATTGCTGCGCCGTTGTTTTTGCACAAAGAAACAAAATGAAGAATGTACTTATGTAAAATATTTTTTTCATTTATAGCTAACGGAAAACCTAAGCGTATCTTTTACCGAAACAATAATTTCTTTTACAACATCTTCAAACGCGGGATTGTGAAAACGGATTTTTCTTTTCCCGGATGAAAGCACAATCGGTTTTGAAAGCGGCGTCGTTTCGCGGTATTGGTCGTCGACATAAATTTCTGCCCACGGCGTAACGTGCGGAAGAAAGTATCCGGCATGTTCTAAAAAATTTGCCTCCACAGTTTGCTGCTCTTTCGATTTTATTTCCACCCGTTTTACAATCGGCTCAAACATCGGATTGCTGAACAGAATGCTGTACGTTCCTGTAGGAATCTTTATTGCCGATGCAATCGGCGTTTCGCCGATATATTGATCATTTACATACACTTTTGCCCACGGCACAACTGCAAGCGATAAAAAACCGGAATCCGGAAGAGTGTTTGCAGTAAGATTTGCCGGAACAATATTGTGCGGATTTTGTACAACAATATTTTCTGATTTTTTTTCTAAAACTTGTTTATTCAAATTTCCATTATTATTTTTTTTAGGCGTATCGTTTTGTTTCTGTACAGAATCGCTTGCAACGATGGTTTGTTTTTCATCCGGCTGCGGCAGTGGTTGATTATTTTGAAGTAAAAAAATTATTCCAACGAAAACTGCAAGCGCAATAGCTGCGATAATCACAGGGAAAATTTTTCTTTTTTTTGTTTCAGCTTCCGCAATTTTAACAGCATTGCTTCGCTTTTCACCAAACGCCGCAAGCGCTTCATCGGCGTTTTCATAACGCTTTTGAAGATTCGGCTCGAGCATTTTTTCCATCAGCGCAATAAACTCTTGCGGCGCATTGGAAATTGTATTGTTCAATTCCGACGCTTTAAATGAAGAAATTTTCTTCACACATTCGGAATACGAATTTCCGTCAAAAATTTTTTTGCCGGTAAATAATTCTACAAGCGTAATGCCGAGAGAAAAAATATCCGTCCGACCGCTCAATTCATCGCCGCGAATTTGTTCGGGCGACATATACGCCGGCGTTCCAAGAACTAATCCTTCCATAGTAACAGATGTTGACTGAGCAACTGCCGCGAGACCAAAATCTGTAACCTTCACAATTCCTTTCTTGTTTACAAGAATATTTCCCGGCTTAATATCGCGATGAATAATTCCATGTTCATGCGCAATTGCAAGTCCGCGCAAAACGTGAACGGCAATTTTTTTTACAAAATCTAACGATTGAATTCCTTTTTCTTCTAACAGAGATTTCAGCGAACTCCCTTCTACAAATTCCATTACAATTGCGGGAGCGTCTTCAATTTCCGTCAGTTCGTGAACCTGTACAATGTGTTCTGAGCGAAGTTTAGCAAGAGAGCGCGCTTCGCGTTTAAATCGTTCGGAAATAACCGCATCGGTTGCAAGGTGTTTGTGGAGAATTTTTAATAATACAAATCGTTCCAGCGACGGTTGAAATGCTTTATAGACCGTTGTTGTTGCGCTTTCATTTAATTTTTCCAAATTTGTAAAAACAGAATTATTCAATACCCCACTCCTTAATTCTGTACTGCAGCCAGCGGAGCGAGACGCCTAGTTTTTCCGCTGTCCGCGTTCGGTTGCCGCCCATTTCTGCAAGAGTCGCTTCAATTAACTGTCGTTCAAACTGTTCAAGCGTCATTCCTTGGGAATTGAACGATGCTTCGACCGTTGTGCCAATAATATCTTCTTTTTGTATAACATTTCCTTTGCACAGAACAACGGCGCGTTCAATAACATTTTGCAGTTCGCGCACATTTCCCTGCCATTGCGAATGGACAAGCGCGCTCATTGCGTCGGGATGAATTCCTTGCAGAGAGCGCTTGTGCGCTGCAATTGCTTTTTCAAAAAAGAATTCTGCAAGCGTAGGAATATCTTCTTTCCGCTCGCGCAGCGCCGGCAGACGAAGCGACACTACATTCAATCGAAAAAACAAATCTTCGCGGAATCTTCCCGCTTTCACTTCGGCTTGAATATCTTTATTGGTTGCGGCAATAACGCGCACATCAATTTTTTTGCTTATTGTATCGCCAACGCGGCGGATTTCTTTTTCTTGAAGAACGCGCAGTAATTTGGATTGAAGCATTAACGGCAAATCGGCAATTTCATCTAAAAAAATTGTTCCGGAATCTGCAACTTCAAACAATCCTTTTTTATCCGTGTTTGCGCCGGTAAACGAGCCTTTTTTGTGTCCGAAGAGTTCGCTTTCCAATAATTCCGATGGAATTGCAGAGCAGTTTATACCGACAAACGGATTTGTTTTTCTGGCGCCGTTATCGTGGATTGCGCGGGCAATCAATTCTTTTCCCGTTCCGCTTTCGCCGGAAATAAGAACCGCAACATCAACATCCAAAACACGGTGAACAATATCCAAAACATCATTCCATTTTTTGCTTTTGCCGATAACGCCTTTAAACAGATTTATAGAACCGACGTTGTTTCGCAGACGTTCGTTTTCGTTTTTCAGTTCATTAAATTGTTTTGCATTTTCAATAGCTATGGCAGAAAGATTACTGAAGATGGAAAGAAATTTCAACGAATCTTCCGTAAACATTTTGCGCGAGCGCGTGCTGTCCAAATACACTGCGCCGATAATTTTTTCTCTGATGCGAAGCGGCAGGCAAATTATTGAAAGAATTTTCTGCGCCATAATGCTTGTTGAAGATTCAAACCGCTCGTCGCTCATTGCATCAAACGTTAATATCGGTTCGCCGCTGGAAAGAACTTGCGTAACAACAGAAGAGGAAGCGGCAAACGTTCCCGCCTCTTTCTCTCCAAAATTTATTGCGCGGCAGACTTCGTATTCGGTCGGCGCAAACGGACTTGCAAGCAGAATAAATCCGCGCTCTGCGGAAAGATGTTTCATTGCAATTTCCAAAACGGTGTAAATCAATTCATTCGTATCAAGAATAGAATTGATGCTCTGCGCAACTTCGTATAATGCTTCAAAATTATCTTTTTGCTGTGTACTCATTTTGCAATAAATGCCGCTTCTTTTGATGTTGAATAATTTCCGAATTCATCCACAACAGCCAAAATCCACGCGTACGTTCCCTGCGCAGGAAGCGCGGAATTATGTTTGTAACTAAGTTCGTACGAAGGAATATTGGCATCGGTCCAAATTACGGTTTTATTTCCGCCGTCGTCAACGCGCATTACGGTTATTGTGTAGGTAAAATTAAAATTCGCTTTCAATTCATTCCAGATAAATGTCGGCGTAAGCGATGTGGTATCAACTGTTGTTAACGATGCAGGATAAATCGGTTTTGGTTCTTCTTCAATAATTCTTGAAATATAAAACGGCGAGCTTGTTCCGTACGAATTTCCAAAATCGCGCGCTTTAATTATCAGCGGCTTGCCAATAAGCGTTTGCAAATTGTTTGAAGGAATTTCATTTGTGTATAATGTGTATTGAAATTCTTTTGCAGAAATTGAATATGTCATCGGAAATAGAAGCGTATCAATTACAAGCCAGACAGAATCAATATCGCCGATTCCGTTTGTATCGCTGACGGAAGCGGAAAACGACGCATAATACAGCGTGCTTGGAAAGTATCGCGCTATTCTTCGCGTAAACGCGCTTGCTTTAGAAATTGTCGGAAGCGCGTTCATTGTTGCAACAACTTCAGAAATTTTTCCAGTTTCAACTGTAACGCGAATCGTATCTGCAACAAAACGAAGGCGGGAAAAAATTAAGGAATATTTTCCCTGCGGAATTTTATTTAACGAATAATATCCGAGCGAATCTGTAACCGTTGCATAGTTGTTCAATTCCGTCCGCACAACAACGCCGGAAACGCCTGTTAGCGGATAATTTTTCAACACCACGCGCCCTTTAATCGAAGCATCGCCGGTATATTTCGGCGATTGCGGATCCAAAGGATTATCATGCGGAACATCCGGCACGCAGCCAAAAAATACAATTGCCATCGTAAATACTATGTAGTGCAAATTTTGCACACAGCCCCAAATTGTAAATATGCTCTAATATAATCGGAAATAGTAAGGAAGTGCAAGCGGTATGTTGCGTGAAAATCAAAAAAATTTTACTGTTTTTTACAAAAAGAACTCTTTAATTCATGACTTTTACCGCACCAACATCATCTTTTTTGTTGCGGAAAAACTATTTGCGCGGAGCGTGTATAAATATACGCCGGAGGAAAGTTTTGAAGCGTCGAATGGAATAGAATAATTGCCAGCTGTTTGCTCTTCATCCACCAATAAAGCAACTTCTCTTCCAATCATATCATAAATTTTTAATGTTACCCTCACCCCTTCCCCTCTCCCTAAGGGAGAGGGGTTAGGGGAGAGGGCATATACAATTGTTGTTACCGGATTAAACGGATTGGGAAAATTTTGTTTTAATAAAAAATGTGTCGGAATAATTTCGTCGTTTCGCGCGATTGTAGATACAGAAAAAAAATTAAGAATTTTTCCCATCAACTGCTCGCGCGCGCTTTGCGAGTAAATTGTTTCAAACGGAAAACCGAATGCAACAATTTTTCCTGATGCTGTTCCCGATGGAAACATTCCGTTAAAATAAATTCCGCTGAAACCCGAAGCCGTATCTAAATTTGTGTATTTCGCAAAACCGATTCCGCCGGCGCTGGGTTTTACAACGTCTGGCCATTTTACGTCAATTGTACCGCGTGTTCCGTTATCAAATGCAAGCGGCGGAATTTCGCTGAACGGATTTCTATTGAGAATTTCTGCTTGGTATGTTGTCGCAGAAACTCCATTCGGCGCGTCGGCAATATATTTCATTTTCAAAAAATTGTTGATAAAATCTTTATCCGCCGCTGTTCCTTTGTAATCTAAATCCCACGCAATTTCTGCGCCCGAGAGAAATAATTTTCCGCCGTTTTGCAAAAAAGATTTTATTTTTGTTTGTTCAACCGAACTGAATGTTTCATCAACTGTGCTTTCGTCGCCGAGAATATAATCAGCGGCGGAATAATTATTCAAATTAAAAATTCCGTCTATCACTGCATCGTTCGTTGCGGAAGCAAAATTCATTCCGTTGGCTTTTATAGCAGAAGCATGCTGACGGATAAAATTAAATGTATTACCCGTGGAAGCGCGGTCGAATCCGTTAACGATAAGAATTTTTTCCTGCATTGAACTCGGAACGCCTGCAAGAACTTCGCTTACAGTAGAAGCTCCCGCGCTGTTAGACGCTTTTATTCTTACGTAATAAAGAGAATCGGTTTTTAACTCTACAATAACAGGAGAAGATGCGGAAACAATTGTTTGATTCGGAAAATTTACTCCGTCTGCGCTGAGATAGACAAAATATTCTGCAATATTTGTATCCGCTTTTGCTGCTATACGGAGCGAAGTCGGCGATTCGGATTTTATTCCAAATGATTTTGGAACTGCGGGAGCGTTGCTTTCGCTTAAATAACTCGGCTGCGTCATCGGCGCAGTTTCGCCGCTTAAAATTTTGTACAGTTTTGCATCGGTAAGAATTTGTTTCACATTCATCGTTATGCTGTCCACAAGAATTTCAAGATTCATCAAACGAATTCCGTGGCTGTAATCAATATACGAAGCGGCATGTCCGTTATATGCGGGCTGAATCGGCGAGCCGTTTAATTGGTGCCATCCGTAAATAACAACATTGCCCGGTTTTTCTGCAATTTTATTACTGATAACGACATCTTTTTTTGTACCGCCGATAAGCGCGCCGAGCGTTTTTCCTGAAAGAACAAATTGGCTGTCAATAGCGCGGCTGTGAGCAAGAAACGTTGATGGAATAATTTTTGCAGGATCGGAAACTGCGAACGGAATCGGCGCAAGTTTTAATTCCGATTTTGAATAAATATCATCTACAAGTTTTGGCGTTGGCAGCGCAGCGCCAAAAAGATTTGCAATTTTTTGCGCCGTAACCGGACTCATCGGCATTCTGCAAAAATTTTCGTTTGAACCGATGCAAAGATAATCCGGCAGAACTTCGTACACAACGGAATGAGAAACGCCGTCATTATCCTGAAAAACGGATTGCAGTTTTTTCGGCACGCGCATAAAGTCGGGAATATTTCCTTTGGTAATTTCATTGTAGATTGCATCTTCGCGCTGAGCAATTGTCATACCGGCAACGTTTGAAATAAATTGCGATCCGGTCATTGCTCCGGCTGGTCGCGGCGGAATTTGTATCGGCTTGGGAAGCGTTATTCCCGTTTGAATGTATGAAGAATATGCGCGCGAACCGTAGTATGAATATCCATTTTCTTCCCACGGCGTTCCTGAAAGCATTGTATGAATAAATCCGTTTAACTCAACCTGCGTTGTGTGAAGAATTGCCTGCGTTGGATTTTGCTTTAGAATAATTTTTATTCTTCCATTCAACGCAGTATGTTTTATGAAAGTAGAATTTTCTTCGTACGTAAATGTAAAATAATTAGAAAGATACGAAACCATCATTCTCGTGCGGTACCACGTTCCGCCGGTCGGACTTACTACGGGCTGACCATTTAACAATGCAACGCTGTCATTGTACGCCAGCACGCTAAGATGATGATCTGAAGAAGCAAGAAGCCAATTTTTAATTTTTTCGCCGAATGTATTGTCGTAATTGTAATCGCTGTCAAGAAATGTGATTCGTTTTATTTCATTCGGAATTGCAGACAGAGCATTAAAATAACTGAATGAAAATCCTCCGCCGCCGCTGTGACCGGAAAGAACGATATACGGATTATAGTTTGCAAAAATATTTTTTACAGAATCCACAATTCCTTTTATCAGCGCGGCGTTATTGGCGTATTTGCTTCTCCACGTGGGCCAGCTGAGCGGAACAGAGGCGGCATTCGCTTCCAGATAAATTGTAACAAAATTTGTGTCTTTAATTTTTGAGCGAATGAACCGCGTCTGCGCGCCGATATGTTGAATATCGAAATGCCAATCGTCTCCGGCTTTAATTTTTTTTCCGACGGTCATCTCAATAGTGTTGCCGTTGGGAAGAGCAAAAAAAGCAAGCGCGGTCGGTTTCAATGGATTAAAAGAATTTATCGGCGGCGCGTTAATATGAATCCGCACTTCGGGATTATACACAAACGTCATCACCTGCTCGTTAAAATACGGACTGAGTGAAAATCCGGAAAGTACAGATTGAATTGACTGTTCTTGCGCTGCAAGAAAAGAAGATAGAAGAGAAGAAAGAAGGATGAAAATTTTTTTCATAGTTTTTTATTTGTTTAACCCGGATTTGTCACTAGAAAATGAGTGAGTTTTAGTAGTTCATTACTATGCAATCTGTTATAGAGAAATATCTTAATCAAAATGTGTAAGTTTTTTGTGTGAAAAAAATATTAAATAACTGAAGTTACGCATTGAGTAAAGATTAGCCACGACCTTTAGGTCGTGGAAAAAAATATCACAACGTGAACGGGCTTTAGCCCTGAATTCTCAATGCTTTGGGGACTAAAGTCCAACTCTTTTTGTTTCTGTTCTGTACCCCGACCTGAAGGTCGGAGCTATTCAGGATTATCGTTGCGTACTTCAGTAATTAACCGCAGATTCAAAGATTGTTATCTTTGCGTTTAGTTTTGCTACGCTTCTATTAAACAGCGGTATGCAATATATTTTCCAATGCAGTTTTTAATTCAGTAAATGAAAATTGAAAACCGGCTGATTGTAATTTTTTCGGAACTGCGCGCTGACCGGAAAGAATTACTTTTCCTCCTTCGCCGAACATTGCAGAAAGAACAAACGCCGGCACGGGAATCCATGATGGACGGCGAAGAACATTTCCAAATATTTTAGAAAATTCTTTCATGGTAACCGGAGAGGGCGAAACCAGATTGTACGCGCCGCGAAACAAAGTATTTTCTATGGGATAAAGAATTCCACGCACAACATCTTCCATTTGAATCCACGGCAGAAATTGTTTTCCGCCGCCAATCGGTCCGCCGACGAACAATTGAAACGGCAGATACATTTTCCCAATCATTCCGCCGGATTTTTCAAGCACAAGTCCGATGCGGGGAACTGCGACTCGAACGCCGAATTGTTCCGCTTTGAATGCCGCGCTTTCCCATTGTTGAACAACTTCGGCAAGAAAATCATTTCCCGAAGAACTTTCTTCCGTAAGAACTTCGTTATTTCTATCGCCGTAGAATCCGACGGCGGAAGCGGAAACAAGCAGCGCGGGCTTTTTTTCCGCCAGCGAAATTGCTGTAACAAGATTTTTGGTCGGAATAATTCTGCTGTTTAGAATTTCCTGTTTTATTTTTTTGTTCCAGCGGCTTTCAAAAACATTTTTTCCAACAAGATTTATTACAACATCTGCGCCGTTAACGCGCGACATCCACTCTCCTTGCAGAAGCGGATTCCACTGCACATAATTTACAACTGAAGAGTTAATTATTTTTTGCGAAGAAACGCCGCGAGTGAAAACAATAATTTCATTTATTTGCCGGGAAAGTTTTTTTACAAGATGCGCTCCTATGAATCCTGTTCCGCCGGAAATAATAATTTTCATTGGTCAGCGTCTAAAATTGTTCGAATAACGGAAAAGAGATGTTCAAATTTGTACGGCTTTGCAACTACATCTTGAATGCCTTTTCTCAATAGCTCTGAGCGCGTGGAAGTATCTAAATAACCCGAAGTAACAATAACTTTAATGCCGGGATCTTTTTCTTTTAAACGTTTAAATAATTCTTCTCCTCCCATCATCGGCATACCAAGATCGGTAATAACGAGATGAATATCGTTGGTATCGTACGCTTCAAGAGCTTCAAATCCGTTGGAAGCTGCAACGACATGGTATCCTTCATCGCGCAGAGTTTCGCTTACTATTTCAAGAATTATTACTTCGTCTTCAACAACAAGAATAGTTTCATTATTTTTTAAGCGGTGTACCTTTTTTTCGCTTTCAACTTCTTCAATATCTACGGAAAGCAGCGGAAAATATAATGTAAAGGTTGTTCCCGCGCCGACGTGCGAGGAAACATTGATAAATCCTTGATGCAGTTTTACAATACTGTGAACAATAGAAAGTCCCAGCCCTGTTCCTTTCGTTCTATCTTTTGTAGAAAAGAACGGTTCAAAAATTCTGTTCATTACTTCATCGTTCATTCCTGTTCCGGTATCGGAAAGCGAGATTCCGACATACTCGCAGAGCGGCGCGGAGGGATTATTTTTCTGCACCAGTTCGCCGTCGGCTTGCTTTGAAGTAATTGCAATAACGCCGTTTTCATTCATTGCATCTTTTGCATTGAGCGCAAGATTAAGAAACGCCTGATGCAGCTGACCGTTATCGCCTAAAATTATCTGCGTTCCATCTTCAACCGCTGATTTAACAACAACGGTTTTGGGGAGAAAATGCGAAAGAAACTCTGAAAATTGTTCAATGAACGTTTTAACAATTATCGGACGCATTTCCGCCTGTTCGGGCCGGGCAAATAATAATAATTGTTTTGAAATTGATGCGCCGCGCTCAGACGCATCAATAATTTTTTGCAGATATGCGCTTAACTTTTGATTTTCTCCGATTTGCTTTTTCATCAGTTCGGACGTACCGAGAATCATAGCAAGCAGATTATTAAAATCGTGCGCAATGCCGCCGGCAAGCGTGCCG
>CAYXEE010000028.1:0-14647 GCA_964463935.1 uncultured Chitinophagaceae bacterium
TGATTTTCATTTTTTTAATAATTGGAAAGCGCGCATTGATAAATCCTCCGAGCGTTACAAAAACCGATACTGTGAGAACTGCCGTTGCAGTCCAAAAACTTGAAAGAGCGAGATTTTCAAAAATACTTTGCGGAAAAAATTGAAAACCAAAGCCGATTAACCGTACAACATCTACGCTTACAGTAAATAAAAACAAATACGTCATCAATCCCAGCCAGATTGAACCGGCGTAAACAAGAATTTCTGCAAACAAAGAAAGTGAAAATCGTTCCAATATTCTGCCAATTGGATAAGCGGCGGCAAGAATAATAAAGGAAATTAAAAGATATGTCCGCTGTTCAGGAATTACGGCAAACGCATTCCATCCGCGAAAAAAAATGTAAAAATTTATCAATCCATAGACTGATAATACTATTGAAAAGAAAATAATAAAATCTCGCCTCTTCATAAATTATTAAAATTGGTTTTAATTGATAGACGAACTAAACGCTGCAATATTGTTTTAAAACAAAAAAGGCGTTCAGAAGAACGCCTTTTACATTGAAAATATTTTTTCTATTCTATTCGAATATACGTATAACTAAATCCATCCGTATGATTATCTGCAAAAAAAAGAGTATCTTTTATCGCCGCCAATACAACATATTGGCGGGAAGAATTATCGGCAAAACGAATCACATCCTGCTGTGTACCGAATACCGTTGTTTCTTTCTTGATAGCATACGTTGTATTTATTTTTGTTACGCCGTCTATTTGCGATTGAAATGTGCTGTCTGTATTAAACACATAGACTGAAGTGCGCCCGGTAGATTGCGGCGTAGAAACTCCGTAAGCGACGCTGACCGATTTAATCCAAAACCACTTTCCGTAAATTCCTGTTTTCCCCGCCACAATCGGCGGAACGGTAATAACAATTTCGCTTTCTTCTTCTTTACAGCCGTACAATACAAGAAACGAAACCGCAAGTAAAAAAAAATTCTTTGTCATATTAAAACCTATATGAAACAGTTAATGTTGCTTGCGTTGCAGTAATAGATGATTTTGTGCGCGCTGTTGCTCCTGCGCCGGAATATTGATTTGTTAAAAATTGAAATGTTGCGCGGGTAAACGCCGCATCGATGACAACATTGCGCTGCAAAATAATTCCAATTCCGCCGCTAAGCGCGTGCTGATTGTTGGAAGCTGGCTCGCCTTCAAACGGCGAGGGTTTATATTCGTATCCTAAACGCGCTTTCACATCGGTCTGCGGAATGTCAACTTCCGCGCCGAGCCGCACATTTGTTGTAGGATGAAAATAAAAAGACATTTGCGCGTTTCCAACATCGGGGTCGTCTTCTAATTCTTGGTTATCAAACCACTGCATTTGCGTCCAATCCGTATATTCCACATCGCCGGAAAGCAGCACGATATTGCCGAAATAATACGACGCTCCGAATCCGAATGACCACGGAGATTTTACGCCGTAGGAATACGGATCAATTTTTCGCTGATAATATGTTTCTGGAGCTTTTGAATTTGCCCATCCTCCTGTTCCATCAAAAACACTTTGGGCTTCATCGCGGTAATTTTCTTCTATAGAAATTGCAGCAGGAGCTTTTGCTGTAATTCCTGCGCGGAACAAATCGGAACGATACAGTAAACCGACCGTCAATCCGCTTCCGCTCAATTCGGAATTTATATATCGGTCAAAATAAAATTTATTGAATCGAAGATACGCCGAATTAACGGAAAGATTGGAATCAATATTTTTATAAAAATCTTTTGTGTCTGCTTCGGAATAATTTCTTGTAAATCCGTATTTGCCGGAAATTACATTTAATGAAATACCAAAAGAAATATTTTCTTCAATATCAATCGCGGCGGCAAAAGACCATTGTCCCGCGCTGCCGGTCTCTTTTGTTTTTCCATTTTGTAAAACATTTTTTGTTACGGTAGAATATGTTCCATTCTGGTCGGTCAAAAAAACTTGATAGGGAAGATTTCCGGCAGATTTTCCTCTGTTTAAATACGAAGCAATTATCGAACTTTCATCATTAAAGGCTGTAAAAGAAAGCGCCGAAGCATAATCGGCAAGTCTGTTATATCCGAAAGAAAATACTAAACTGCCGCGCACGGTGGGAAACGGAAAAACAAATCCTAAATCATTTAATGCGGTAGATGAAGATGTTGAAGCGGCAGAAGTACCGCGAAAATCAGTTTTGTTGTTGTACGAATAATTTGAAATTCCTCCGGTAATTTCAAGCCGCCGCAATTGTGCAAGTCCGGCAGGATTCCAAAATGTTGCGCTGTAATCATCCGCAACGCCGATGTATGCGCCGCCCATTGCGGAAGCGCGCGAACCGGCATTTGTATTTGTCATAAGAAAACGGTACGCATCTTCAGGGAATTGCGAAAATGAAATTTGTACTGCTGAAAGTATAACGCTGAAAAAAACCAATAATCGTTTCATAAACTTTTCCGTTTGTCAAAATTATCTGGGACGAGTTGGACCATCATTACGGCGCGATGAATCATCAGACGAAGTTTTACGCGATGTATTATCGCCTGAAGTTGATTGCGCCGGCTGTTGAGTTTGTGTTGTTTGAGCAGGCGCGGATGAAACCGCAGGAGCCGGCATTGTTGGAGCCGGCGGCGTTGTTCCGCTTGGTGTCGGCGGCGCATACGCAGGAATCGGTTCGCGTACTGTTGTTCCGCCCGGACGGCTTGGACCATCATCGCGCTGTCTTCCTTTGTCCGCTGCCTCTGTTGAAGTTCCTCCTGCGCCCCCTGAAGAGCTTACCACCGGTGGAAGCCACCACGGAGATGAAGGAAACGGATTGTACCAGCCATACGGGTCGGGATTGTATGGTGTAGTAAGAATGGGATAATTCCATAAATCTTGCGATAAAATATATCCGTGAGCAGTTGTAATTCCGGCAGATTGCATTTCAATAAATCTATCGTCTAATTCGTATTTAGAATGACACGACAAACAATTCCGATCATAATTTATTGAACTTCCGGCATTTGAAGAAAAAACCGTTTTCTCCGCATTTATTTTTTGCTGACGCGCTTCAACATATTCCTGCGGCGTCATCAATTGCGTATAACAACCGGCAATAAAGAGAACCGCAGAAAACATTCCAATAAAAATTTTGTGCTGTTTCATAATTTAATCCGCTCTCTTTCTCCCGCCGCCGCTCTGCGATGTTCCTGCTTCGCGCGAATTTCCGCCGTTGTTATTTGCCGGCGGAGTGTATGACGGCGTATTTGATCGCTGCGGTTCAGAATTATACGACCGTCGTTCTTCTCTCGGTTTTGCATCCGCATCCCGCTGACGCTGTTCTTTCGGCACAACATAGCGCGGTCGTTCTTGCCGCTGCGACTGTCGTTCAGCCGGGGCAACATCTTTGCTTCGCCTTTCTTCTCTTGGTCGCGCAACTGATTCACGCTCTGCGCGCTGATCAGTATTTTCTTTTGCACGCCGTTCCCACCACGGAGTTTCGTTTCCTCGGCGTTCAACAGATTGCGCGGTTTCTCTCGGAACTCTTTCGTCAATCGGTTCGCGTCTTCCAATATCTGTATTTTGCGGCGCAGAAATTCCCGGCGAACCGACTGTAATCGGCGCTCGTTCTTGCGGGGCTTCTCCGCGTGGATTTATTCTTTCCGGTCCGTCGTTTCTGTATCGTTTGTCATTATTTATCGGCGGAGAGTACGTTAACGGTCCTGGATTGTAATACCAGTATGGATAATGATGATATCCCCAATACGGATATGGATTATACCAATGCGGGGGATACCAATACGGCGGATTGTAAACCCATGGAGAAGGATAACAAATCCAAGGATTGTAGTATGGAGAACCAAATCCCCAATACGGATCATCATAGTAAGAATAGAAATAACTTGATATCCACGATGAGTGAAATGTAGGATAATAATAATTGAATGAAACACGGAATCGTGAACGGCGGTAATTATCGTCCAAATAATAATGATTGTTGATTGCTACATTTCCACCGTCATTTGTCGTATCGGAATACGCGTAACCGTCGTCATAATTTCTATCGTCGCTAATCATTTGCGTATAACATCCCGAAAAAGAAATAACAGCCGCGGCAGCAGCTGCAAAAGTAAATTTTTTCATCACGTTCTTCATACGCGCCTCGCAATTGTTTTCTACACAGTGCAACAGAATTACCTGAAAAGCAATTCCTTAAAATGAATGATAATATTCCACTTTCATTGTTCTGTTTGCAAAAGAAACCGCATTTTGATTCTTCACAATATTTTTCAAATCAAAACCAAGCGTTAAGCCGCCGGCAATAGACCAGCGAATTCCCGCATTCAAATATCCTTTTCCTTGTCCGAGTGAAGATGAACTGTTGTCATTGAATCCGAAATCATATTCTGCAAGAAAAGAAATTTCCGAACCGATAGATTTTTCCAGTCCAAGAAACATATTCATATCTTTGTCGTCTTTCTTTTCCATACTCCAATTCACGCCGCCGTGAAAACTTAAAAATCCGAGCAGAGAATAATTTTTACTTGCTGCAACAAAAACACCGCGCGATTTAATAGTAAAGCGTTCAAGCGAATCTATGTAATTTTCTTTCCCTTGCGAATCAAATCCGAGCGCAACAGCGGGCATTGATGTTGATTCATCAATAAACCGATATTTCACCAGTACGCCCGGCAGCGGCTGCATATTCACTTTATTCTTTCCAATAATTCCCGAACCGCCGTAATAGACGCCGATTGTTAATTTTTCCAGCGCGCCGACAGCGAGTCCGAAATTTAATCCGCCTTCTTGAAAGAAATTTCCATCAAACGAAACTGTTCCGCGTTTCAAAATTCCCGCTGTCGGAACATCAATTAAATATCGCGGCTCAATTGTGGCTTCATCGCCGGCAGATTTTTGCGCAAATCCAATATTGCAAAGAACAATTACAGCAAAAAGTATTTTTTTCATTCATTCCTCTATATTATAGACGATTGAGAATCTAAAAAGTTTATGTTTTTCTCCAAAACGTTCCTTCTTTGGAATCTTCCAGAACAATTCCGGCGGCTTTCAAATCATCACGAATTTTATCCGAAACGGCAAAATTTTTATTTTTCCGCGCATCATTACGGATTGCGATAAGCAGCTCCATCAATTGCGGCTCGGAAGAAATTCCGCCTGCGGCGGTTCGCTCCGGTAAAATTCCAAGTACTGTTTCACCTGCCTCGCTAAAAAATTTATTCAAGTCAATTAAAAACTCGCGCGATACTTCCTGCGGCGTGGAAAGTAATTCATTTGTTTCGCGCGCAACTTCAAACAGCGCGCCGATTGCAAGCGGAGCATTAAAATCATCATTCATTGCGTCAAAAAATTTTTTCTTGTACTCATCCAACGATTCAACAAAATGTTTTGTTCCTTTACGCTCTTTCGCAATTTCATTTCTCAATCGTTGGACCGTGTTTTGCAATTTCTCTAAACCTTTTGCAGAACCTTCAATCGCCTGTTCGCTAAAATCAAGAGTGCTTCGGTAATGACTTTGTAAAATAAAAAATCGAACCGCCAGCGGATCAAATTTTTTGAATGCGTCTTTTAACGTAACAAAATTGCCGAGCGATTTTCCCATCTTCTGCCCGTTCACCGTTACAAGATTGTTGTGCATCCAATATTTTACAAATTGTTTTTCCGTCGCGCATTCGCTCTGTGCAATTTCGCATTCATGATGCGGAAATTGATTGTCCATTCCGCCGCCGTGAATATCAAACGTGTCGCCAAGATATTTCATGGACATTGCCGAGCATTCTATATGCCAGCCGGGAAATCCTTTTCCCCACGGAGAGTTCCACTGCATAATGTGATTCGGTTCCGCTTTTTTCCACAATGCAAAATCTGCCGGATTTCTTTTTTCCGTTTTAACATCAACGCGCGTTCCGCTTTCTGCCTCGTCTAAAATTCTTCCGGAAAGTTTTCCATACTCTTTATCTTTGCTCACATCAAAATAGACGGAGCCGTTCGCTTCGTACGCAAATCCTTTTGCAAGAAGTTCCAGCGCTATTTCAATTTGTTCGGGAATGTGTCCCGTAGCGCGCGGAGAAATATCGGGGCGAAGAATATTCATCGCGTCCATATCCGCAAAATATTCGCGCGTATATAATTCCACAACCTGCATCGGATGCATTTTATCGCGCTTCGCCTGACGTGCAATTTTATCTTCGCCTTCGTCCGCATCATCTGTTAAGTGACCGACATCCGTAATGTTTTGCACGTACGTTACTTTGTATCCGAGATAACGCAGATAGCGCACAACAACATCGAACGAGACATAACTTTTTGCGTGACCAAAATGCGAAAGCCCGTACACCGTTGGACCGCAAACATACATGTTCACAACGCCATCGTGAATTGGTTTAAATTCTTCTTTTTTTCGTGTAAGACTGTTATAAATTTGTAGTAACATTTCTTTGTTGGCTATTTGCTGTTAGCTATTGGCTTGTATTTTTATTTTTGTTATTAAAGTGTTTAACATTTTTTGTTCCAAAGCAAGAATTTCAAAAAGCTCTTTTAGTTTTTCTTCGTTAATCATTTTCAGGTTTTGTATTACAATAAACTGTGTTTCTAACTCGAATGCTGAACCAATCGCTATTTCAAGAAATCGTTTAAATTCAATCTCACTGTTTCTGCTTGCACCTTCTGCGATGTTAGACGGAATGGAAACTGCCGCTCTTTGAATTTGTGACTTCAATCCAAATTTTTCTGTGTCGGGAAGTTCCTTTGAGAGTTCGTATGTTTTAGTTACAATCTCAATTGCCTGAATCCAAATATTTAACTTCCTAAAATCTCTCATATTTTTTCCAAAACCAATAGCTAACAGAAAATAGCCAACGGCTAAATAGCTATTTCATATTCATCAATTCTCTTGCGCTTTTTAATCCTGCTTCAGTAATTGTCTCGCCGCTCAACAACTTTGCAACTTCTTTCACGCGCTCATCTTTTTCAAGTTTTGCTAATTGCGTTGAAGTCCGTTTGTTGGTTTCGGTTTTCGCAATCGCAAAATGTGCGTCGGCAAGCGCGGCAATTTGCGGCAGGTGCGTTATCGCAATTACTTGATGATGCTTCGCAAGATTTTTCAAACTTAATCCGACCGCCTGACCGATTCTTCCGCTCACTCCGGTATCAATTTCATCAAAAATAAGCAGCGGAGTTTTATCGGATTTTGCCAGAGCAGATTTTAACGCAAGCATAATGCGCGAAACTTCGCCGCCGGAAGCAACTTTCGCTAACGGCTTCGCTTCTTCGCCGGCGTTTGTGCTCATAAAAAATTCTACCGAATCAATTCCCGTAGAGGATGATTCAAAATATTTTCCATTGATCGAAACTGATGCTGAATTTTCGGCGCCGGTTTGCTGCGTAATTGCCGTTTCGAATTTTGCTTTTGCAATTCCAAGTTCGCCAATTGATGAAATAATTGCTTTCTCCAATTTTTTTGCGGCGTCTTTGCGTTTTTGCGTCAGGATGCCTGCTTTTTCTCCAGATATTGTACGCTGAGTTTTAATTTCTTTTTCTAATTTAGAAATTTCCTCTTCAAAGTTTTCTGCAAATTTAAATTCTTCGCCGATTTTTTTTCTAAATTCCAGCAGCGATTCAATCGTTCCGCCGTATTTTTTCTTCAATAAAGAAAGCGCGCCGAGCCGTTCGCGGATTTCTTCCAATCGTTCGGGATTAAATTCAATTCTGCTGTTGTAATTTTGCACAAATTTTGAAATCTCTTCAACTATAATTTCTGCCGATTTTGTTTCTTCGACTGAATTTGAAAACTGCGCGTCAATATCCGCAAGTTGGTCCATCATCTTTCTAGCTTTTGTAAGCGAATCGCGCACCGATGATTCCGCCTCATACAAAAGAGAATAAATTCCATTCGTCAATTCGCTCAGCTTTTCCGAATTTTCCAGAATCTTCAACTCAGATTCTAATTCCTCTTCTTCATTCTCTTTCGGATCTACGGCGTCTATCTCTTTTATCTGAAATTCATATAACGATTTTTTTGCTTTTAATTGATTTTCCTGCTCTTGCAGCGTTCTCTTTTTTCCTGTTAATTCTACAAGCAGGCGATAAGTACTTGTATATTGTTCAATTTCCTTTTCATATCCGCCGAACGCATCCAAAAAATCAATATGCGTTTCCGCGCGCAGCAGCGACTGATGTTCGTGCTGTCCGTGAAGATCAACAAGCGCATCGCCGATTGCTTTCAGCACAGAAACATTTACGGGAGAATCATTTACAAAACAGCGGCTTGTTGCTTTGCTTGTAACTTCCCTTCGCACTATCAATTCGTCGGATGAATCTGTTTCATTTGCGCGCAATATTTCCGTAATGCGTTTCACGGAAGAGACATCGAACACGCCTTCAACAATTGCTTTTTCCGCGCCGGTACGAATCATTTCTGTGCTGGCGCGTTCGCCGAGAAGCAATCCGAGCGCGTCAATAAAAATGGATTTTCCCGCGCCGGTTTCACCGGTAATAATCGTCAGCCCCGAAGAAAATTCAACGGAAATTTCTTCAATAAGAGCGTAATTTTTAATAAAGATTGATTTTAGCATTTGAAATGAAAATACGCCGAAAATGAGAGAGTTTCAATGGAAGAATGTTAATATAAAATGATATATTTTTTCTCGCTAAGACGCAAAAAATTTATTTTTTTCAACTTTGCATTTGAACAAAATTAAACGTCGGCAAGATTTATATCCGGCACGTCTGGAAGCATTCCATAATAATAGGCGAGCCGAAAAAATTCTTCAAGCGAAGCGCGAACATCTTCCGTGAATGAATAAGAAAAGTGCGATAGGTATTTCGTTAAATCATCCGCCGCGCGATTGAGCGATGTAGTTTGCGCATACGAAATTGCCGTTACATTTTGAAGCCCGCTATTGCGCGATTCAACAATCAAATCCATTGTATCTTTTTTCACATTTCCGCTGCGAAAAGCGCACAAGGTATGAACGTACGGAAGTTCGGTAATGTCATTCCATTCATCAACAAGATCAATGAATGGAAAATTCGTCTGCATTTGAAAAATATCGTCGCCGACAATAAGCGCAGAATCTGCCTTGGCAAGCATTGCATCAACTTTTCCCGCAACAGGAATAATGGACGGTTCGGAATCGTATTTTTCTGCAAGCGCAATTCGCGCAAGCACAACTTCCGCCGCCGATGTTGCATTGACAGCAAGCGAAGAGATTGTTTTCAATTCTTTCCGCAGATACAATCGCGCGGCGCCGCTGAAACCTGAAGACGAAACTGCGATTGACGGATGAAGAATCAGGTCGGAACTGTTGAGCGCATAATCAATCGGATTGACAAACGCGGCATCAAGTTCTTTATTTAGTAATTTTTCAACGTGCGACTGCGCGATACCAAACAAAAGTTCCTCCGTAGATGCGGAGGAACTTTGAAATTTGTACACAAGCGGCTGATTGATAAATCCGTTCAGCGCGCCGATTCGATTTTTTTCGCTCACTAATTTGCGCCGGTTTTTTGTCGGATTTCTTTTGCCGCAAGTCCGCGCACATAATATAATTTGGAACGGCGAACGCTTCCTGCTTTTACTTTTTCAATTTTTGCAATTCTCGGCGAATGAAGCGGGAAAATTCTTTCTACTCCTACTCCGTCCGAAATTTTACGCACACGGAATGTTGCTCCCATACCGTCGCCGCGCCTGCCAATTACTAAACCTTGAAAATGCTGAATACGTTCTTTGTCTCCTTCAACAACGCGAACATGCACGTTCACCGTATCGCCTGTTTTAAAATCCGGAATTTCGGATTTGATTTGCTGCGTTTCTACTAATTTAATCTTGTCCATAACTACCTTTGTAAATTGCCAGTCTTGCGACTGAATGAATATATTATGTTTTGTTTTTTCTTCTTTAGGTCGCCTCTAAAAACATCTCTCGCAACCCGCCAACTTTAAAATTATATGGTTGGCGGGCAAAGTCCCAGATCACAAAGTGATGCCTTTCCGAAGTACCGAAGGTATCCCTTCGGGAGAACACTTCCCCGCCCCAGGCGGGTTCGTGTCGGCAGGCGCAAATTATTGTTTAAAAATTATTTTTTGCGGCTTGGCGTCTCTGCGAGAAAATTTATTTGTGAGTTTTTCAAGATGCCCTTTATAATAAATCTTTTCTTCTCTGCGCAGTTTTTATTTTTCTCTGCTCTTCTTTCCACTTTGCTACTTCTTTATGATTTCCCGAAAGCAAAATTCCCGGAACTTTCATACCGCGAAATTCCGGCGGCCTTGTATATTGCGGACTGTCTAACAATCCGTCTTGAAACGAATCGGTCAGCACCGATTCTCCGTCGCCGATTGCTCCCGGAATCAATCTTACAACAGCGTCAACTATCGCCATCGCCGCAAGCTCGCCGCCTGTTAAAACAAAATCTCCGATTGAGATTTCTTTTGTAATCAATTTCTCTCGCACGCGTTCATCAACGCCTTTGTAATGTCCGCAGAGAATAATCAAATTTTTTTTCAGCGAAAATTCATTCGCCATTTTCTGATTGAACGTTTCGCCGTCTGCTGTAACAAAAATTACTTCGTCGTATTCCCGCCGGCTTTGAAGCATTTCAATACATTCAAAAATCGGCTCAGGTTTCAGCACCATTCCCGCGCCTCCGCCGTAGGGCGGTTCGTCTATAATGCGATGCTTATCATGAGCAAACGAACGAAGATCGTGAACAACAAATTCCGCTAATCCTTTTGCCTGCGCGCGTTTTAAGATGCTTTCGTTCAATGGACTTTCGAGCAATTTCGGTACGGCGGAAATTATATCAACGCGAATGCTCACATCATTTCTCCATCAAACATTCCTTCGGGCGGAAGAACTCGGACAATTTTTTCTGAAATTAAAATTTCACGGATAATTTCATTAACGCCCGGCATTAACACTTCGCCGCTTGTTGTTTGCACAACATACATTTTTCCCGAAGGATATGAATCCACTGATTTCACAATTCCCAACTGCCGCCCTTCAATATGCTGAACACTGCATCCAATCAGGTCGTCAATAAAATAACTTCCCTGCGGAAGTTCTTTTCGGTCAACTTCGTGAACAAATAAAAATTGTCCGACTAATGTTTCCGCTGCAGTGCGGTCATCTACGCCGCGCAGTTTAAGATAAATTTCTCCGCCCCGCGAACGAACAGATTCTATTTTGCATTCCTTGCAGAGTGTTTCGCTTCTGCCGAGAAAACAGCCGGATAAATTTTTGTATTCTTCAGCGCTGCGCGCATAAGAAAAAATTTTTATTTCTCCGCGGATACCGAAAACTTTCAGAACCTTTGCAATTGCGCGAAACCGCCGCTCGTCAGTCTTCAACTTCTAGTATTGCGCGCTTGCCCTGCTTTGCCGCTACGGCGCTTAACAATATGCGAATGGACTGCGCAGTCCGCCCTTGTTTACCGATGATCTTCCCGACATCGGATTGACCGACTTTGAGTTTGAAGACAACTTTATTGTCTTTTTCCTCTTCGGAAATGGTTACAGCGCCCGGATTATCGACAAGCTGTTTCGCAACATATTCGAGGAACTCACGCATAACTGCCTCCTAAAGATGTGAGAAGTGAATACTTGTGTTGAACGTACATCAGCGATTTCGCTGAAATTTTTTATTTATGCTTTCGCTTCAGCCGCCGGCGCAGCTGCTTTTTTCTTGGCAACTTTGCGGCGCACTTTACGCGCTATTTCTTTTTCTCGTTTTAGAATCTGCATTGCAGACCATTTTTCAAATTCTGCCGCAATGGTCGCTTCGTCTTTTCCTTTTTTCTTCAAAGTCCATTTTAAAAGAATACCTTTTCGCGAAAGAAGATTTTTCACGGTATCGGTCGGCGTAGCTCCCACTCCGAGCCAATGCATAACGCGATTTTCTTTTAAGTCAATCGTCATTGGATCGGTGTTCGGATTGTAGTTTCCGACTTTTTCTAAGAAACGACCGTCGCGTTTGTAGCGGCTGTCTGCCGCTACGATGCGGTAAATCGGCTGTTTTTTCTTGCCGCCGCGTTGAAGTCTAAGTTTTACTGCCACTGAATGCTGCTCCTTTTACTGCTATGTTAATTATTTGATAGATTATTTGCAAATTTTTTGTTTAGCGTCCGAAACGCTGTCCCATCATTCGCGCAAAATTTTTTCCTTTGCTGAAATTTTTCATCATTTTTTGCATGTCAAAAAATTGTTTCAGCAATTTATTTACCTCTTGCACGTTTGTTCCGCTCCCTTTGGCTATGCGTTGACGGCGCGAGCCGTTAATTATTTCGGGACGACTCCGCTCTTCTTTTGTCATTGAAAGAATTATTGCTTCCACATATTTCAATTCTTTTTCATCAACATCGTTTACATTGCCGAGTTTGCTTACGCCGGGAATCATTGAAAGCACCTGACTCAACGATCCCATTTTTTTTATTTCTTGAAGCTGATCGTAAAAATCTTCTAAGGTGAATTGCGCTTTTACTAATTTCTCTTGAAGTTTTTCCGCTTTTTTTTGATCGAATGTCTGCTGCGCTTTTTCAACAAGAGAAACTATATCGCCCATTCCAAGAATGCGCGATGCCATGCGGTCGGGATAAAACTGCTCAAGCGCGTCTAATTTTTCGCCAACGCCGACAAATTTAATCGGTATTCCAACAACGCTGCGAATTGAAAGCGCCGCGCCGCCGCGCGTATCGCCGTCAAGTTTTGTAAGAACAACACCGTCGAAGTCTAATCGGTCGTGAAATGCTTTCGCAGTATTCACGGCATCTTGACCGGTCATCGAATCAACAACAAAGAGAATTTCATGCGGCTTTACGGCAGATTTAATATTCTCCACTTCGCGCATCATCTCTTCATCAATCGCCAAGCGACCTGCAGTATCTATAATTACAGTGTCGCGCGCATTTTGTTTTGCAAAAGGAATTGCTTTTTTTGCTATATCAAGCGCAGAATCTGTGCGGCTTGTAAACACCGGAACTTCAATCTGCCGACCAAGCATTTCCAACTGATCTATAGCGGCGGGACGATACACGTCTGCGGCAACAAGCAGCGGCTGACGACCTTTATTTTTTAACAAGCGCGCAAGTTTTCCTGAAAACGTTGTTTTACCGGAACCTTGCAAACCAGCAACCATTATCACCGTTGGAATTTCTGTCGAAATTGCGATATCGGTTTGCGTTGTTCCCATCAATTCAACAAGCTCATCATAAATAATTTTAATAATGAGCTGTCCGGGAGTTACACTGGTAAGAACTTCTTTGCCGAGCGTTTTTTTCTGAACATTTTCAATAAATGTTTTTACAACAGAAAAATTTACGTCCGCATCAAGAAGCGCTTTGCGAACTTCGCGTAGGGCTTCATCGGTATTCGCTTCGGAAATTCTCCCTTGTCCGCGAATTTTTTTTAACGCACCGTCTAATTTTTCAGTAAGATTTTCAAACATAATTATTACGCACTCGGATTGCTTAAAGCAGTCCGATAGTTATTTTTATCCTGCTTTACGCAGCGCTTCTGCGCCGCCGACAATTTCCAATAATTCTTTCGTAATCGCCGCTTGGCGCGCTTTGTTGTAATTTAATTGCAGAACGCGGATTAAATCTTTAGCATTGGTTGTTGCATTTTCCATTGCCGTCATCTGTGCGCCGTAAAACGCCGCATTAGAATCCAGCAATACGCGCCAGAGCGAAAAATTTAAATGCTTTGGTACAAGCGAAGAAACAATTTCATCTTTTCCCGGTTCGTAAATATAATCCGTGAAATCGTGTTTTTTATTTACCGATTGTTCTTGTACAACGGGAAGAAATTGTTCAATTGTTAATTTTTGCTGTACGGCATTTTTAAATTCGTTAAAAATAATTTCAACTTTATCAAAATCTCCTTTTACAAATCCATCCACAACTTCTGTTGTAAGAGATTTTGCAAAAGTAAAGTTTAATTGATTGAAAAAGCCGGAATGTTTTGAAAGAACGTTGTAGTTTCTCTTTCCAAAAAATTCAACCGCTTTCTTTCCCACGAGAAACAATTTTACTTTTCCCGCAGATTGAAGCTCGGCATAATTTGTATTGATATGATTGACTGCCGCCTTAATAATATTGCTGTTAAACGCGCCGCACAATCCGCGATCTGCGGTTACAACAACAATCGCAACCGATTTTATGTCCCGCTCGGCAAACTGCGGATATTTTGTTACATCAACTTGCGATGAAAGATGCTGCAGCAATTCGCGCATTTTTTTTGAATACGGACGCGCTGCTATAATCGCATCGGTTGCGCGGCGCATTTTTGCCGCCGCAACCATCTTCATTGCTTTGGTAATTTTTTGCGTATTTTTAACGCCTGTAATTCGTTGTCGTATATCTCGAAGTGTTGCCATTTATTTTTTTAGTAATTCTTTCAAAAAAACTACTTCTGGAAATCTTGGTTGTAATTTCTCGTCATCATTTTTAGCATCCATTGATCGCTCTCTTCAAAAGATTTAAACCGATACACTCCTTTGGGAACAAACGGTTTATTAGAACGAAGAACATTTACCATCTTCAAAAAGCCGCGCGCAGAGTTTAAATCTGTTTTGCCAATTTTTCTTATTCCAATAACCTTAATTTCATTCATAAAATTATTTTGCCGCCTTAAAGGTCGCCAAAAATTCTGTTG
>CAYXEE010000029.1:0-14437 GCA_964463935.1 uncultured Chitinophagaceae bacterium
CGAAGGTCCCGAAGGGATCCCTTAGGGAGATACCTTTGGTAGAAGGATGACCTTATAAACTTAAGCGTGCCTCTCTCAGCATGACCATCTGCGTAACTTCAGTTAATTATTTTTTTGCAGCGCTTTCTCCCGCAACAAAACCGGTGGAAAAGGCGGCTTGCAGATTGTAACCGCCGATTGGTCCCGCAATATCCAAAATTTCTCCGCAAAAAAATAATCCGCTCATTAATTTTGATTGCATTGTTGTTGGATCAATTTCATTTAACGCAACGCCGCCGGCGGTAACTTCTCCGCGATCGAGAGGAATTTCTTTTACAATTCCAATTTCACATTCTTTAAGAGCTTGAACAAAATTCTTTCGTTCATCTTTTTCTAATTGATGCAGTTTTTTTGTTGCATCAATTTTGGTTTGAAGTAAAAGAAACTGTGCAAGCCGCTGAGGAATAAGCCGCTCTGTTGTTGTTAGTATTTGTCTGGTTGAATGTTGTTTTGTTTCTACAAGAATTTTTTGTTCAAGCTGTTCAAAAGAAACTTCTGGGAAAAAGTCTATACCGATTTGAATCTGATTTCCTTTTTCAAATTCCACAAACGTATCGCGGCTTATTTCAAGAACAGCGGGACCTGAAATTCCAACGTGTGTAAAAAGTATGTCGCCATATTTTTCAGCAAAAATTTTTCCGTTTAATTTTGCTTTAACAACGCAATCTCTAATAGGAACGCCTTGCCATTCAAACGGAGGAGCGGGCGCAAGATAAATTGGCGCAAGCGCAGGTCGAATCGGAAGTATCGTATGTCCGAATTGTTTTGCCCACGCAAATCCGTCTCCGGTTGTTCCGGTTTTTTTGTACGAGGAACCGCCGACAGCGATTATTACAGAATTTGAAATAAAAATTTCATTTTCAGTTTCCACTGAAAATAATTTATCGCCGCTTTTTGTAATTCTTTTTACGGCAGAATGCGGATGAATTTCTACTCCGGCGGCGATAAGCATTTTTTTTAACGCGGCAACAACATCATCAGCGTTGTTGCTCTTCGGAAAAATTTTGCCGTTTTCTTTTGCGTATGTTTCTATGCCGTGCAATGAAAGGAGCGAAAGGATATCTGAATTTGTGAAGGTATGAAAAGCATATTTCAAAAATCGCGCTTCATTTTTTTGAAATTGATTGCGGAGTGTTTCCATATCTCCGCTATGAGTAATGTTGCATTTTCCTCCGCCGGATATTCGGATTTTCATTCCGAGTTTGGAATTTTTTTCGAGAAGTAAAACGTTTGCTTCGAGCGAAGCGGAACGCCACGCAGAAATAATTCCTGCCGCTCCGCCGCCGATAACAATTATATCGTATGAATTTTTCACGGAACAATATAGCAATAACCGATTGAGATATGAACAATTTAGGAACGTTGAAATCTATTTTAAACTTGAAATTTTAGGGCATCTCTAAAAACATCTCTCGCAACCCGCCAACTTTAAAATTATATGGTTGGCGGGCAAAGTCCCGAAGACGCAAATTATTGTTCAAAAATTATTTTTTGCGGCTTGGCGTCTGGCGAAGTGGCAAAGTGGCGAAGTGGGAAAGTGGCAAAGCCATGCCCTTGGCACCATCACTTTGTGATCTGCGAGAAAATTTATTTATGTGGTTTTCGAGATGACCTTTAGTTTATTGTAATATAAGTGTTGAAAAAACAATCATTCTTATTGTTGCAATTATCATCAATATTTTTCTTATTGTTGCTAATATAAGAGCTTACAAAGTGCTAATTTATTGAAATTGAAGCAGATTAGTTAATTGGCATAAGTGTTGCTGAATATCAGGCGGTTATTCTATTAAAAAAATTAAATCCTGAATTCTATGCGCAAATTGTTACACTTCTTACTACTCAGTTTTTTATTCGCAACAACTTCCTTATTTGCTCAAACCAAAGAAGATTGTCTTGCTTGTCATTCCGATAATTCGCTAACAATGGAAAAGAAGGGAAAAACTATTTCTCTTTTTGTCAGTGAAAAACATTTAAATAATTCGCCGCATGCAAAATTTTCGTGCGTAACGTGCCACACCGGATTTGATCCGAATAATGTTCCGCACAAAGAAAATATTACGCCCGTTCAATGTGTAACTTGCCACACAAAAGATGTGCAGAAGCATGCGTTCCATAAAACTGTTATTGCCGACGGCGCGGACAAGAATAAAATGTGTAAAGATTGCCACGGCAAGCATGATGTAGTTTCGCCGAAAGTGGAAGGATCAAAATTTCACGCTTCCAATATTATTAACGCGTGCGGAACCTGCCATGCAAATGTAAAAGATAAATTTTTAGCTTCGGCGCACGGGCAGGCAACTATTGAAAAAAGAAAAAATGCGCCGAATTGTATTCAATGTCATTCGGTATTAATGCCGACTAACGGCGCGCGTAAAGATACGGCGGCAGTAAAACTTGCGCAGGAAAAAATGTGCACAACGTGCCATAGTAAAAAAGATGTCGGCACTGTTGCTTCCTCGCAATTTATTTTATCGTATGAACAAAGCGTTCACGCTCAAGCGTTGAAAGATGGAAACGGCAAAGCTGCTACGTGCATAGATTGTCATGGAAGCCATGAAATGCAAAAGGGTATCGAGGCAGTTTCTCAGGTAAATAAAAAAAATATTACTGTTACGTGCGCGAAATGCCATGGAGAAATTGCTGCAACGTACACGGCAAGCATTCATGGAACTGCATTTGCAAAAGGAAATACCTCTTCGCCGGTGTGTACAGATTGTCACGGCGAACATAAAATTCTTGCGCCGAAAGATCCGAATTCTCCTGTCTCTAAACTTCACGTATCAGCCGATGTTTGTTCGCCGTGTCATAATTCTGTGAAAATGTCTGAAAAGTTCGGTCTTGCATCAAATCGCGGCGCTAGTTTTATGGATAGTTATCACGGACTTGCGGTAATAGCGGGAAGCAAGGAAGCGGCAAACTGCGCAAGCTGCCATGGCTTTCATGATATTCTTCCTTCGCGCAATCCGAATTCGCGCGTACATAAATCGAATTTGGCAAAAACATGCGGCAGTTGTCATCCCGGCGCAAATGAAAATTTTGCACAAGGCGCGGTTCACGTTTTAACAACAACCGAAACGGATAATGATATAATTTATTTTGTATCGAATTTGTACATTATTCTTATTGTTGTAACAATCGGCGGAATGACATTTCACAATGTGATTGATTTTTGGAGAAAAGCGAACGACAAACTTCGTCATCGCCGCTCCGGTGTTGCGCATGTTGATATCGGTCATGGTTTATATTTGCGTATGACGTTGAGCGAACGGCTTCAACATGGTTCGCTTGCTTTAAGTTTTATTACGCTCGTAATTACAGGATTTATGCTTCGGTATCCCGATGCGTTTTGGGTTGCGCCGATTCGTTCAATCAGTCCGGCGGTATTTGAAATACGTGGAATGTTACATCGCATTTCTGCCGTAGTAATGGTTTGTGCGAGTTTGTATCATTTATATTATATCTTTTTTACAGAACGCGGAAGGCAATTAGTGTTTGATTTGCTTCCCAAAATGCAAGATTTGTATGATGCAATAGGTGTTGCAAAATATAATCTAGGAATTTCGCAAACGAAGCCGATGCTTGATCGTTTCAGCTATATTGAAAAAGCTGAATATTGGGCTTTAGTTTGGGGAACAATTGTAATGACCATAACCGGATTTATATTATGGTTTGATAATACATTTCTGGGAATAATTGGAAAATTATGGTGGGATGTTGCACGAACCATACATTTTTATGAGGCGTGGCTTGCGGCTCTTGCTATTGTTATTTGGCATTTTTATTTCGTAATTTTCAACCCGGATGTCTATCCGATGAATCTTGCATGGTTCAAAGGAACAATTTCTGAAGAAGAGATGGCGCACGAGCATCCGTTGGAACTTGAGCGGATAAAAGAAGAAGAAGAAAAACAAAAATTGGAGAAAGCAGAAAACGAATGAGCCAATTGTTAAAAGTTTTTTTTACAATTGCATTTTTTTATCTAAAGTTTGCTGCAACTATTGCTGCGCAGGAAAAAGCAGAATGTTTATCGTGCCATGAAGATCAATCGTTAACTACAACGAAATCTGGAAAATTAGTATCGCTTTTTATAGACGATAAAAAATTTTCCAAATCAATTCATGGAAAGTTAGATTGTGCAGCATGCCACGCAGATCTACAGGGAAAAGAAATGCCGCACGACGTTCCTGTTGCGCCGGTAAATTGCGGAACGTGCCACGACAAAGCGGAGAAGGATTATGCACAAAGTCTGCACGGAAAAAGCAAAGCAAAAGGAGATAAGTTAGCCCCGCATTGTTACGATTGCCACAGTAAACATGAAATACTTGCCGTTAAAGATCCAAAATCTCAAGTTCGTCCAATCAATATTCCTTACGTCTGCGGAATGTGCCACAAAGAAGGAACTCCCGTACAAAAGCAAAGAAATATTCACCAAGATCATATTTTAGAAAATTATACGGAAAGTATTCACGGCGAAGGATTATTGAAAAAAGGTTTATCCGTTGCCGCTACGTGCGCATCGTGTCATTCGCCGCATTTAGTTTTGCCTCATACCGATCCACGCTCTTCAATTAACAGAAAAAATATTGCACAGACTTGCCAGCAATGCCACACGCAGATTGAAGATGTTCACAGGAAAGTTATTAAAGGCGAATTGTGGGAGAAGCAAGCGAACATTCTTCCTGCCTGCGTAGATTGTCATCAGCCGCATAAAGCGCGCAAAGTTTTTTACGATAAAGGTATGGCAAATAAAGATTGTATGCGATGTCACGAGCGGAGCGATATAAAATCTTCCAAAGATGGACGAACGCTTTTTGTTGATGTTGAAACGTATGCAAAATCAGTTCACGGAAGCAAAATTGCATGCAGCCAATGCCACAGCGAAGTGCAGTCATCGCACACACGACCGTGCGATGCAATTACAAAAAAAGTTGACTGCGCACAGTGTCATACAGGAGTCGGCGATCAATATAAATTAAGCACGCATGGAAAATTATTTGCCAAGAACGACAGCAATGCGCCGACCTGCAAAGAATGTCACGGCACGCACGGAGTAAAAGGAAAAATTGATCCGAGTTCGCCGACATTTTCCACCAATGTTCCGACTCTTTGCGCGCGCTGCCATCAAGAAGGGAAAAAAGCAGCAGTTCGATATCAAGGAACGGAACATGATATTATCAATCACTACGCAGAAAGCATACACGGAAAAGGTTTAGCAAAAAGCGGATTAACGGTTACTGCAAAATGTACAGACTGCCACACTTCGCACCGCGAGCTTCCCAAATCGGATACGCTTTCAAGCGTTAATCCGAAAAATCTTTCTGCAACATGCGGAAAATGTCATTACGGCATTCAAGAAAAATTTGAAAAAAGCATACATTCAAAATTGGTTTCAACTACCGATAAACAGCTTCCGGTGTGCGATGATTGTCATTCTGCGCATACAATTACCAGAGCAGATGCGCAAGGATTTAAATTAGGAATTATCAATACCTGCGGAAAATGCCACGAAGAAATTACGAAAACATATTTCGATACATTTCATGGAAAAGTAGCGCAGCTTGGTTATACAAAAACTGCAAAATGTTACGATTGCCACGGCTCGCACGATATTCTTCCAATTACGAATCCTGAATCGCATTTAAGCAGACAAAATGTTGTGGCGACGTGTCAGAAATGTCATCCGGGTGCAAACAGAAGATTTGCCGGATATTTAACGCACGCAACGCACCACGATCCTGAAAAATATCCTATGCTTTTTTATGTTTTTTGGGGAATGACAAGTTTGGTAATAGGAACATTTTTATTCAGCGGACTGCACACATTATTATGGCTGCCGCGCGCGTGGCAAATGAGAAAAATCCACGACCAAATTGAAAAGGAACATGCAAACGAACGGCAGTATCAACGTTTTTCTCGTTTGAACAGAATTCTTCATATCGGAATGATTATCAGTTTTCTTTCGCTAGCGTTAACCGGAATGACGTTGAAATTTTCATACACGGGATGGGCTGCAATTCTTTCGCGCGTGTTCGGCGGATTTGAAGTTGCCGGATACATTCATCGCATTGCCGCGGTAATTATGGTTGCAGTTTTTGTTACGCATATTATTGATTTATTTCAGCGCAAGAAAAAAGAATTTAAAACGTGGAAAAATTTATTGTTCGGTCCGCACAGTTTGATTCCGATGAAAAAAGATCTTATGGATGCAATCGGCTCTATTAAATGGTTTATTGGAATTGGTCCGCGTCCTCAATACGGCAGATGGACATATTGGGAAAAGTTCGATTACTTAGCAGTGTTCTGGGGAATTTTTATTATCGGATCAACAGGATTAATATTATGGTTTCCTGAATTTTTCACAAAATTTTTACCGGGATGGTTTATCAATGTAGCGACAATTGTTCACAGCGATGAAGCGTTGTTGGCAACCGGATTTATTTTTACGGTTCATTTCTTTAATACGCATTTGCGACCTGAAAAATTTCCGATGGATTTGGTTGTATTTACCGGACGAATGCCGGTGGAAGAATTAAAACGCGACAAACCGGCGGAGTATCAGGAATTGGTTGCGAGCGGAGAATTAGAAAAATATCTTGTAGAACCGTATCCGCCAATTGTAATTAAAGCAATTAAAGTATTCGGCTGGATAGCGGTAACAATTGGTTTCAGCGTTGTGTTGTGGATTCTTTATGCAATGATTTTCAACTACCGATAATTTGAAAGCGAGTAAAAAATGAAACTTAAAAAACTGCTCCCCTCGATATTTTTTAACCCGACAAGTATTATCGGAACAGCAATTGCGCTTGTAAGTTTTTCGCTTATTGCATTTTTATTTATTCTTGATTTTT
The DNA here is from genome assembly GCA_964463935.1 of uncultured Chitinophagaceae bacterium. Lineage (GTDB taxonomy): Bacteria > Bacteroidota > Ignavibacteria > UBA10030 > UBA8401 > JACFMZ01. The sequence goes on from CAYXEE010000029.1 coordinate 6,888, forward strand.
TCGCTGTTCATTCCAAACCGTACATGGGAATTATTGCCTTTGCAATACTTCCTGTTTTTTTTATGGGAGGTTTAATTATTGTTGCAATTGGAATGTATCTTGAAAAAAAACGAAGAGCGAAAGCCGGCGTTGAAAAAGAAGAATATCCGAACATAGATTTTAATAATCCTTCGCACAGAAAAAAATTCGGTTTCCTTTCTGTTCTTACATTGTTTGTGTTTCTTGCTTCGGCATTCGGAAGCTACCAAGTGTACGAATTTACCGAGACTGTTGTTTTTTGCGGTGAAATTTGCCACGAAGTAATGAAACCGGAATACACTGCATATCTTCATTCGCCGCATGCAAGAGTTACGTGCGCCGAGTGTCATGTCGGTTCCGGCGCGGATTGGTACGTACAATCTAAACTTTCCGGCGCGTATCAAATTTATTCCGTTACCTTCAATAAATTTTCCCGACCGATTCCAACGCCGGTGCATAATCTGCGTCCGGCGCAAGGAACATGCGAGCAGTGCCACTGGCCTTCCCATTTCTTTTCCGATAAACAAGTAAACAAAACATACTATTTGCCCGATGAAAATAATACACCGTGGACAATTTCATTATTGATGAAAATCGGCGGCGGAAATATTCAAACCGGACGCTCGACTGGAATTCACTGGCACGTAAATCCTGAAAATGAAGTTACATACACTTCTATTGATTCGCAGCGACAGGTAATTCCTGTTGTACAAATGAAAATGGCAGACGGCACAATTGATGAGTTTGTAACGACAGATGAATTTGACGAAAAAGATTTGGCAAAAGGTGAAAAGCGAAAAATGGATTGTATTGACTGCCATAATCGTCCCACGCACATTTATCACACGCCGGAAGAATCCATCAATTCGCTAATGTCGCACGGATTAGTTTCTGCATCGCTTCCGTATATTCGGGCAACAGCATCGGCGGCATTTACAAAGGAATATAAAACTGAGCAGGAAGCGTTGAAAGGAATTGAAAGCAAAATTCGAGATACGTACACAATTCAATATCCCGAAGTTGGAAAAAAGAAAAAAACTGAAATTGAATCTGCAATTCAGAATTTGCAAAAAGTATTTTCGCGCACAGTTTTTCCTGAAATGAATGTAAACTGGAAACATTATCCGAACAACGTAGGGCATTACGCGTATGCCGGTTGTTTCCGCTGTCATGACGGCAAGCATGTTTCAAAGAAAACAGGAAAAGTAATTTCTAAAGATTGCAATAGCTGTCATATTATTCTTTCGCAGGGAAAATCTACTAAAATTGCATCACTTTCACCGAACGGGGAAACATTTAAGCATCCGGTAGATATTGGAGATGCATGGATGACAAATAATTGCAATGATTGCCACAAAGGAGAATGAGGATTTTATTACACTTGAGAAAAAAAACAGATGAATTTTTCAACAGTGAGAAGTATAGAATATGAAATTGCCGAAATTTTCTCAAATTCTACAAAAACAATCGGCACAGAGTTTGCACAAATTACGATAGAAAATAAATAGCTTATAGTAATTTCTTAAAATAAAAGGAGCCGCTATGAAACGATACTTTACTACATTGGTTGTGTTTTCAATGTTTTTTGCAGCATCATTATTCGGACAAAACAAATTTGTTGGCGTAGGACAATGCGCTTGTCATAATATGGATAAACAAGGAAAGCAAATTGATGTATGGAAAAAATCTGCGCACGCAAAAGCATTTGAAACTTTAAAATCAGAACAATCTAATGAAATTGCGAAGAAAAAAGGTCTTACAAAAGCTGCAGCAGAATCTCCAGAATGTTTGAAATGCCACACTACAGGGTATGGAAAAGAATTAGACAAAACATTTAAGATGGAGCAAGGCGTTCAATGCGAATCTTGCCATGGCGCCGCATCGGCATATAAATTAATTCATAATAAACCGGAAGGAAAAGAAAAAGCAAAAGCTGCCGGATTAGTACGTGGCGACGAAAAAACCTGTATAGAATGTCATAACAGCGAAAGCCCTACGTTTAAAGGATTTGATTATAAAAAAGCGATGGAAGAAATTAAGCATCCGATAAAAAAAGGATAATTATAGAAGTAGGATTGAACAATGTGTCGATGCAAACGAAATAAAAGGATTTGTATATGTTCAAAACAATGGTAGCAATGTTGTTGGCAGTTGCTTTTACATCGCAAGCGCAATTTCTAACAAGCAGATTCACAACATCTTTTTATGGTTGGCAGGGAATTGACAGCGCGCGGGCAAAAACATTTTATGCGCGCGCGTATGAACAAGTTCAACTAAATGTTGCCGGCGAGCATTATCAATTCAATACAAATTTTCAGGCGTCGAATGATTTTGGAACAACAATAGCAGCCGACCCTGAATTACGAATCTCCTCCTTAATGGTGAAAGGGAAGAACATTGGCGGTTTAACTGAAATTTCAGTTGGCCGCCAATTTGTTTATGCCGGCGTTGGCGCTGGAATTATTGACGGCGGATTGATAAGCGCAAAATTTTTTGATGATATGATTGGCATTACGGCATACAGCGGTTTGAATGTTATCCGTACGCGCGATTGGAATTTGAATCAATCGCTTGCAGAAAATTCTCTTTCCGGCGCTTTACTTACTGTTGCTCCGATTGAAAATGGAACAATTGGAGTAAGTTTTATGAACAAATATTGGAAAAGAAGTAAATTTAATGTTGTTCGAGCAGATTCGCTTTTCAATCCCCAAACGGTTGTAGTGTACAGCAATCCGAATGAAGAACAATACGCAAGCATGGATTTGAGTTATGAATTGCATTCGTCGCTTTCTTTATACGCGCGTTCTGATTATGATGTAAACACAGAAGAAATTTCGCGCACGCAATTTTCTGCAAAATATAATCTTACAAAAGAATTAAACATTGGAGCAGAATATTTATTCCGTCAGCCGCGCGTAGCGTTTAATTCAATCTTCTCTGTTTTCGATTTCAGCAGCACAAAAGAGATAGAAGGTTCAGTTGAATATCAATTGCTGCCGCAATCAAGAATTTATGCGCGGTTTGCAAACGTAAAGTATTCTTATGAATCAAGTCAACGGCTTTCAATCGGCGGAATGTATGAATTTCTTTCATTTAATTATTCTCAGAATTTTGGTTATGCCGGCGAATTAAGCGGAATAAATGTATATGCCGCATATCCGTTAATGGAAAATACATTGACGCCCACAGTTGGATTTGGATATGCAACATATAAAAACGCAAAAGAAAATCCGAACAATACGGTAATGAATTTCTTACTTGGAGCAAATTACAGAATAATGAAAAATTTATCATCCGATGTTCAATTTCAATGGATGAAGAATCCGCAGTTTAATACCGATTCGAGAGTGTTTGTGAGAGTCAGTTATTTTTTATCCGATAATTTGAATCTATTGTAGGCAAACGATATGAAAACGCAAAAAAATAAAATTCTGTTCTTCGGTGCGTTTATCGTTGCAGCCGCACTGATTACATTCGGCAGGGGATGGGCTTCCGGCGATGCTTCTGTTATTACCGATAAAAAGCAAGCGATTAAATTTTCGCACAGCAAGCACGCTGAAAATGGAGTTGAGTGTGCAACCTGTCATTCGTCTATTACCGAAAGCGTAAGTACAAAAGAAAATATTTTCCCCGGACACAATGAATGTCAATCGTGCCACGAAGATAAAGTAACAAGCGAATGCGCATATTGCCACGTTAATAGCGAAGATCCGAAAGGATTGCCGAAACCGATTCGTGAAATTTCTTTTAACCATAAGTTTCACATGCAAGAACAAAAAATGGAATGTGTAACGTGCCATCAAGGAATGGAGAAAACGGATTTTGCAACGGCGGTGAATCATCCTTCAATGGCAACGTGCAATACGTGTCATAATAATGTAAAAGCAAATAATGAATGTGAAACGTGCCATTTGAATATTGCAAATCTTCGTCCGGCATCGCATTCTGTAGTTTCATTTAAAAAAGAACACGGACGAATGTCTCGCTTGCGCACAATGGATGCGCAATGCCAAAGTTGTCATTCAAATAATTTTTGCGAACAATGTCACGATGGAAATAATTTAACAAAATTGAATCCCAAAGAAGCAATGGGATTAATTTCTCCACGCGCTTCCGGCAATATCAATTCTCTTGCGTTAAAGGGACAAATGGTTCACGATATCAACTTCCGATTTACACACGGAATTGAAGCAAAAGGGAAAGCGGCTGATTGCCAGAGTTGTCATCGTACGCAGGAATTTTGTGCAGACTGTCATAGAAATGGAAGCGCGGCTCTTGGAGGAGCAATTCCAACAAGTCATGAAAAAGCCGGTTTTGTAACACTTGGCGTTGGAAGCGGCGGCGGAACGCATGCAGCATTGGCAAAACGCGATATCAATCGTTGTATTTCTTGCCACGATGCAGAGGGAGGCGATCCAACATGCACTATGTGTCACAGCGACCCCGACGGAGTGAAAGGAACAAATCCGAAAACGCATAAAATAGGATTTATGAAGAACGTTCAAGGAGAATGGCACGATGAAATGGGCGCAAATTGCTTTGTCTGCCATACAGATTCACATGCGAAAAACAAATCCAAAGCAGGGGTTGGTTTCTGCGGATATTGTCACGGAACAAAAAAGTAAGGTGAGAGCGCAATGAAAAAAAATATTTACTTCTTTATTGTCGGTGTTCTTGCTGCGCTTTTTGCTGCCGGTTGCAGCGAGTTAAAAAATGAAAATCAAGCAACGCAAAGCAAGGCGACAATTCATGAAAAAGGTTTTGCAGATACAACGTCAAATGAATTTCATGGCAAATATCTTTCGGCAAGCAACTATAATTATAAAAATTGCCAATCTTGTCACGGAGAGAAATTTGACGGAGGAATTTCCAATCATTCCTGCTACAAATGCCATTCAATAATTCACGATAAAAGTTTTGCAGATTCAACTTCACAAAATTTTCACTCAATTTATTTAAAGAAAAATAATTATGATGTTAATTCGTGTCAATCTTGCCACGGCACATTATTTGATGGAAAAGGCGTAACATCAAAATCTTGTTTAACGTGTCACAAAGTTGTTCACGATAAAAGTTTTGGTATTTATGGATCGGGGAATTATCACACAAAATACATTCGCCAGAATCAGTATGATATTTTATCTTGTCAATCTTGTCATGGTCAAAAATATGACGGGGCAGGCGTAAAAGAAAAATCATGTTTAACATGTCATAATAAACAAGATGGACCAGAAAATTGCGGTACGTGCCATTCGGCAGTAAAAGCAACAGCATGGAAAGGTTTGTTTGGTAAAAATAATATTGGTGTTCACCAATCACATATGAACACTGAAATTGCATGTAATTCGTGCCATATTATACCGGTAAGATTGTTATCAAACGGACATCTTGGCTCTGATAACAAAGCAGAAGTAAAGTTTGATACAATTACGTATATCGCCAATAATCAGATATATAACAGCAACAACCAAACTTGCAGTAATACATATTGTCATGGTAATTTTAAAGGCGGCAACGGAAACGTTAGCGTAACCTGGACTGATGGAAGCGGTAATGCAGCAAAGTGCGGTTCTTGCCACGGCGATGTTACAAAAACAACATTGGAAGAAAAAGCATTTCCCAAAACAGGTCATCCCAATATAGGATCAATGAAATGTAATCAATGTCATAGTAGAACAGTAGATGCAAATATGAATATCATTAGTAATGTATATCACGTTAATGGTAAAGTAGATTAAAATTTTTTATCTATGAGGGCAAAAGAGTGTAGATGATTGGTAGAGGCGGCTGGGATTCAATTCACTGATAAAATAATAAACAGCAGTACGAAAGGAGAAGTATCTTTATGAAAAAGTTAGCTACCATTTTACTTGTAGCACTTGCTTTTTCGCTAAACGCTTGTAAAGGACCAGAAGGACCAGCAGGTCCAGCTGGGAAGAATGGAACCAATGGTGTTGATGGTAAATCCATTGTTTTTAAAGGCGAGTTTGCAACGGCGCCCACAAATCCAGAAGTAAACTGGGTTTACAAAAACACAACAGATGGAAAAGTGTATATTTACACTGGTACAGCATGGGCAGTTATGGTTTCAGATGGCGCAGCAGGTCAAAATGCAGGATTTGTTTATTTTGACGGATTTAAAGCTAATTTGAAATGCTATACTTGCCATGGAATTGAAACTGATACAGCAGTATTTATTCGTGCCCGCAATTTAGAATATGAAGTATCAGGACACCAGGACGGGACAGCATGGGCGCGTGGTATTAACAGCACAACGTGCGCAAGCTGTCATATTTCTGAAGGTTACTTAGAATCAGCAAAAGGTAACTTTGCTTCGCAAGCAACAAAAACATTTCCAATGGGAACGCCTCCAAATTGCTTTACTTGTCATTCACCGCATGTTAAAGGAGATTTTTCATTCCGCAAAACAGATGCAATCAATATTAAATCGTTTGTTGTCGGCGCACCCGATATAGCATTCAATGTTGGTTCATCCAATACATGTGTAACATGCCATAGAACACGTGAAACAAGCCCGATGACCGCCAGTGTTTTTGTTAATGGTGTTAGCGGAAATCCTGATCCGACCAAAACTGCTGCAACAGATTCGATTGAAATTAGAACAGGTCGTTTCTATCCGCATTATGGAGTACAAGGTCAAATCTTGATGGGTAAAGGTGGATTTGAATTTGCTGGATATACATATCCCTCGTCGTATCATACTAACTTAGCAACAGCTAAAAATATTCAATGCGAAAGCTGCCACATGGCAACACCGGTTGTTGTAGTTGCAGGAAAACCAGCAGCAGGCGGACACACATTGAAAATTGGATATAGTTCAGTTCATCCCGATTCGACAAATAACAGCGTGAACGTTGCAGGTTGCCGTACAACAGGATGCCATCCAAGCGCATTTACAGCAAACACAGTAACAAGTACCGTATTTGCAACATTTAAACAATCTGGACAAAAAGCTTTGAAAGATTCATTGGCAACATTGAAAGACATGTTAGTTGCAAGAAACTGGTTAGATCCAGTAGCCAATCAAGCAAAACTTACTGGCGGCAAACTTGTTATTAAACCTGCTTCCAAAGCTGGTGCATTGTTTAACTATTTCTTCCTAGAACATGAAGGAAGCCATGGAATGCACAATATGCAGTATGCACAAGCATTATTAAATGCATCGCTTGCAGAATTAAGAAAACCATAATTTTCTCTTCTACGAAACACCCTCCTCTGAATGACAAACTGCCCCGATAGAAATATCGGGGCGGTTAGTTTTAAATAAACTCTCATTTATGAAATTGAAATTATTGAAATATTCAGAATAGATGTTTGAAGTTCTGTTTGTAATAATTGTGTAACTTAAATAATGTAACTGAAGTTACGCATATGGTCATGCTGAGCGAGGCACGCTTAAGTTTATAAGGTCATCCTTCGACACATCCTTAAAAAGCAAAGGATTTGCTCAGGATGGCCGTAATTTTTTGTGCCGAGTCGAAGCATTTTTTGATTTTGCGTAACTTCAGTAA
>CAYXEE010000030.1:0-14037 GCA_964463935.1 uncultured Chitinophagaceae bacterium
CCGACCTTTAGGTCGGGGTACAGTACAGAAACAAAAATAGTTGGACTTTAGTCCCACAAGCATTGATAATTCAGGGCTAAAGCCCGTTCGCTTTGTGATATTTTTTCCCACGACCTTAAGGTCGCGGCTAATGCGCTCTTTACTTTGCAGATATTTTTTTTGCGTAACTTCAGTTATTTAGTTCGTTTCAAAATTTTTAATCTTCAAAACTTATCCATTCTCGTTTCTTGCGAGCGTTAAGAATATACTGCAAGAACTTTTGTTGTTTTTCCATTTCTGCGACGGTAACGCCTTTTTCAAATAACGTTCCGGTCGGACAGACGAGAACACATTTTCCGCACGAAGTGCAAGTATCTGCTTCGCCCCACGGCTGGTCAAGTCCGGCAATAATTTTGCAATCAATTCCGCGCCCTGCAACATCCCACACGTGCGCCCCTTCTACTTCATCGCAAACACGTACGCAGCGAGTGCAAAGTACGCAGCGATTGTGGTCAATAATAAATCGTTTGTGTGTTGCATCCAATTCTTTCTTTGGGAAAAGATATGGATACCGCACGCGGACTAAACCGACATCATACGCAAGATTTTGTAATTCACAGTGATTGTTCACAACACAAACTGCGCAAACGTGATTTCCTTCAGAAGCAAGAAGTGCAACGGTCATACGACGGTATTTTTTCAACTTGTCCGTATTTGTGTGAACGACCATTCCTTCTTCAACTTTTGTGGTACATGCAGGAAGAAGTTTCGGAATTCCTTCCACTTGCACTAAACAAAGGCGGCATGCGCCTACTTCAGAAAGTCCTTCAAGATGGCAAAGGGTCGGAATCGTAATTTTGTGCTGCCGTGCTACACGAAGAATTGTTTCGCCTTCTTGCGCGCTGTATTGTTGACCGTCTATTGTTAAAGTTTTAACTGCCATAAGATTTACTCAAATTAGAGATTTAATTTTTACTTCATTACAACCATTTTCTTAACAGATTTGTATTCGCCAGAAGTAAGTAAATAATAATAAACACCGCTGGATAACTTGGAAGCATTAAACTCAACACTGTATCTTCCTGTTGTTTTATATTCATTTACTAATGTTGCCACTTCACGACCAAGATTATCAAATACCTTTATTGTTACATTCCCATCTTTTGGAATTTGATAATTGACCATTGTTGTCGGATTAAATGGATTGGGATAGTTTTGGGAAAGTAAAAAATTCTTAGTAAGATTTTGTAGAGAACTTACTTGAGTAGGTATGCCACCCGTTGTAGTTGTAAGTATCAATCCTTTTTCTCCAACAATAATACCATTAGTATTTGATGTAAAATAAATTGCGTTTAAATTCACCGTGGTGTTACTTACCTGTTGTTCCCATGTAGCTCCACCGTCATTTGTCCTATAAATAAATCCGTACCAACCTACTGCCCAACCTGTATCTTTGTTAACAAAATAGACTGATTTTAAATGGCTATTGCCAATAGATAATTGTTGCACAGACCAATTAGCGCCGCCATCAGACGTACGCATTACTGTCCCCAAACGCCCTACACCTACTCCGTTTAAAGAATCTGAAAATACAACAGAATATACTATGGCATCGGTTTTTAAACCATCAACTGTTTTAGCATTCCACGTTAGTCCGCCATCCATCGTAGATAAAATTTGTTTATTGCTTGTAAAAACAAATCCTTTTTTCTCAGAAACATACTTAATTGTATAAGCGCCATAGTTTGATGAATCTGCAATATTCCAAGTTTTTCCACCGTCTGTTGTCTTTTCAATATATTTTCCTGCAATTGCCCACCCAATATTTTCATTAAAGAAAAACAGTGAAGTTACATTGTAAAGATTACCATCTAAAACTTTAACGCTATATGATTGCCATGTTTTTCCTTTGTCTGTCGTTTTAAATATTCCCCCTCTTGCTCCGCCATACCAAATTTCCGCGGACGCTGCAAAAAAACAATATAACTGTCCAATAGACAATACATTAAAATAATTCCAACTAGCGCCATTATCTAAAGAAACAAAGATTGTATCAGAAATAAGATAGATTGTTGTAGTGTCTGGCGCAATGATATAACTAAAAAAATTATCGCCGAGTTTTGTAGATTCCCAACCTGCGGCATACTCTGGATTGTAAATACTATTATTTTTTTTCAATGAATAATTGTTTGTATAAAAATTTTCTGTTAACCACATTGCTTCTTGCAAGTTGTCATTCGAGTTAAAGCGTTGCAATAAATCTTTAAGCTTTTTTTTGTCCTCGTAAGAACTTCTGTTTTGATTAATTTTATAATAATAGTCATCTAAAAAAAACGGAATAATTTCTTCTGAATTTTCTTTAGACTGCAAAATAGTAGAAAATATTTTGTTATGAATTTCAGCGTTATTCTTTTTTGAATACATCCGTAGAACTACATCTTGATAAAACGGCAATTTTTTTAATTTTTGCGAAATTTTATTTTCAACAAATGATACAATATTTTCATCGGCAGAGGATTTATACAATGATATTAATTCTACCAATGAGAAATAACTTTCTTTCGTTAATGTATCGGAAGATAAAATATTAAATAATAACTTAACGGCCTTGTCATAATCATTATTTAATATTGATGTTTTAGCTATGCGGAGTTTTTCCTTATTTATATTAGATAAAGACTCACTCTTTGATAATAATTGGCTATTGCCTCCTGGAGGGGATACTAACCATGGGTTATATTCAACGGAAGATGTTAAATCATTATAAAATAAATTTGGACTCGGGTTACTTACCCCCCACCAATTATTTTCTGCTAACACTGAGCTATAATTACTTCCAGACAACCTATAAATCGAAGAAGCAGCTATCGAATTATATCCATAGTTTGATGTTAATTGTGAACCTATATAAGGATTAGAATAATACGATGTATAAATTCCATATGAACCGCCAGAAATAATATTATTTCCATTGTATGCGGGAAAACCTGCATAACCAAAAACAGGCGAGGAAAAATAATATATGTTTATTCCCCCTGTAGAATTATTTTCAATTTTATTAGACCAAATATTTCCATTCGTATTTTGGAAGCGAATTCCATAGCCGCCATTTCCGCTAATTACATTTTCATGAATATTGGGTTGTCCAGCATTGATAAAAGATATGCCGCTAGTTCCGTAGAGAGTGTTGTTAGTTATTGTACAATTTGAAATTGAAATTCCAGATGTTCCAGAAACAGTTAATGCTGACCCGCCATATGTTAGAACGTTATTTATTTTTAGATACTTTAATACTGAATTTGATGCTTGCTCACCAGACAGCAATATTCCATTCCAAGTTGATGAATTTGCATTAAAAGTAACTGGGTACGAATCTGTTCCATTTGTGATTAAGTATCCGCCATTATTGAAAACAATTGTACCTGAAGAATTAAATTTAATATTTGTACCGGCTAATAAATATGTTTTATTATTAAAAACCAAATTCGATGCAACAATAACACCCGAGAGCATCGCTTTTTCAGATATCGTTTTATTCCAGTTATACCCATCACCATAGAGTTCTAAGCTATAAACATATTCACCATTTATTAGACTTTTACTTTTAATAATAAATCCACCCCCACCGTCTCCAATAAAAGCTTTAGTGTCGGTAGTATCTGGAAAATAATTGTTTTGTATATTCCAGTTGTCATCAGCTTCAATCAGATCAATTTTATTACCAACGCCGGTTTCATATCCATAGGCAAATTTTTCCCAAATAAGAATACCTTCTTCATTCGCACCTCCAGGCGGTACAAATTGGTCATAAAAACTTTTTCTTTGCCGATTTTCAATGATATAATATTTTGACATAAAATAATCATCGGGATTAACATTAGTTCTAGAAATCATTATTCGGAAAAACTTTGGACTATCATTATTATCATTTAATGTTGTATCCAAAAATTCACCTTGGTTTAAGGTTCTAATATTCCCCCAATTTCTATACACTCTAAAAACTGGTTCTAATGGAGCAGGAGCAACCCCCGGATTATACAATGGACCATTTGCATCTCCGCGTGCCATAAGACCGTGATAAGTATAATCTTCATAGCCCGGTTGTGGCTTTTCAGAGGCACCTTGTGCTTCATATTGGTCTGGAAATCCAAAAAGCGCATGACCCAATTCGTGACAGTTAACCCCTATTGTAGTAAAACGGTCGCCATCCATTTCGCTCGTCCAGTAATATTTACCTGAAAGATATATTGCTGCAGGATGTAAAGTACCTCCACCGTATGCTCCGGCATAAAGGATCGCTATTTTATCATAATTATTTCTATTAAATCCGGGAATTTGTGCTTCAGCGGCAAGGATCGCAACTCCTGGCCAGGTAGTTGAATAATATTGTGGGTATTGTTCCTGTGAGATAGACATTTCGGCACATTCTTCTTTAGAGTACGGAATACTTACCCATTGTGGGACATCAGAATAATGTTCATGTTCTAAATTTACTACTTCACCATTTAAGCTATAATTTCCAGCTGACATTTCTAAATAATAATCTTTAATACTACCATAAACAGAATTACCCTCGGGTCCATATACATTATTATTAGATGTATTGTAATAGTTTTCTGAAAAAAATAAATTTTGAAAATCATCTAATTTGTACCCATGTGATCTTCCGATAATATTATCTATATGATGCGTGACATCATTAAACTCAACTAACAAAACACCTACAGTCTGCGTCTGTTGTTCTTCAACCGATGACTTTTGGCTGTATATATTTTGCTTAGAATTAAATTCAGATCTTCTTTGTCTAATATTTTCTTGGAATAATTTACTTCTTTCAAGATTTATTTGAGATGGAGGATTATCAATTCCAACTCTAGCATTTGATGCCAAATAATCACCTTTATTATTGAGCACTGCATAATATGCCCAACCAGTTGATGGATTGATTACATATACATATCCGTTTTCAGTAATACTTCTAACATCAAATTCATCACCAAATGTTCTTCCAATAAATTCAATACCATTGGGTTGCTTAATTTTGCGGTAACCTGTATCCCTATAATTTGACACAACATAATTTGTAAAGAGAGCAAATAATAGGACATAATATGCCAACTTTGCGTATTTCATATTTCACCTTCAATAATTACATAGAACATTTGTAGTAGAAAATGATAAAATACTAAATTTATCGTTCAAAATTTACTTCGTGAACTTCATCAGTCGGTTGGAAAACTTCAACCGGCTGGAGCAGATCCTCATACTCTTTTCTAAAGAATCGCAACGTAGAAAGAACCGGATTCGGCGCAGATTGTCCAAGCCCGCAGAGCGAAGTTTCTTTTACCATCATGCACAATTCTTCAAGTAATATCATATCATCGGCGGTCGCTTTTTTCTTAGAAATTTTATCGAGCAAACCGAAAATGTGCCGCGTTCCAACTCTGCATGGAATACACTTTCCGCACGATTCATCCATACTGAACTGCATAAAGAATTTTGCAACGTCAACCATATTAGATTTTGAATCCATTACAATCAGTCCGCCGCTTCCCATTATGGAACCAACTTTTGCAAGCGATTCATAATCTACCGGAAGATCAAGATGTTCTGATGGAATACATCCGCCGGAAGGTCCGCCGGTTTGCGCTGCTTTAAATTCTGTTCCTTCTGTTGTTCCGCCGCCGATATCAAAAATAATTTTGCGCAGCGGAATTCCCATCGGAACTTCAATCAATCCTGTGTTGCGAATATTTCCAGCAAGTGCAAAAACTTTTGTTCCTTTGCTTTTCTCTGTTCCAATTCCGGCAAACCATTCACTTCCGTTACGAATAAGCGGCGCAATGTTCGCATACGATTCTACGTTATTGATAACGGTCGGCATTCCCCACAAACCTTTTTCCGATGGGAACGGCGGGCGCGGACGCGGATTGCCGCGCTTCCCTTCAATAGAAGCAAGCAATGCAGTTTCTTCGCCGCACACAAACGCTCCGGCTCCAATGCGAATATCAATTCGGAAATTGAAATCCGATTCTAAAATTCTGTTTCCTAGCAAACCAATTTTTTCTGCTTGTTTGATTGCAAGTTTCAATCGCTCAATCGCCAAAGGATATTCTGCGCGGCAATAAATATATCCTTGCGATGCGCCGACTGCATAACCGGCGATTGCCATTCCTTCCAACACACGATGCGGATCGCCTTCAAGCACGCTGCGATCCATAAATGCGCCCGGATCCCCTTCATCCGCATTGCAGACGACATATTTTTGTTCGCCTTTTGCTTTGCGAACAATATCCCACTTCAAACCGGTCGGATAACCTGCGCCGCCGCGACCGCGCATACCGCTGTTGCGAACTTCGTCAATAACTCCCTGCGGCTGCATTTCCGTTAGAACTTTTCCGAGAGCTTCGTATCCGCGCGCGCTGATATACTCATCAATACTTTCAGCATTAATTTTGCCGCAATTTTCAAGAACAATTTTCAATTGCGAAGTAAAGAACGGCGCACTTGTATCGCAAACATTTGATTCAACTTTTTTATTTCCCAGAATGTGCGATTCTACAATTTGTTCTGCAACGCGAATATCTACATTTTTGTATAATGTTTCGTCGCTCTGTACTTTTACTAATGGACCTTCGCCGCACAGTCCCATACAGCCCGTACCAACAACTTCACAATCTTTTTCTAAACCTTGTTCTTTAATCGTTGCCTTCAAAGCATTTTTAACTTCGTCGCTTCCGCAGGAAATACATCCGGCGGCAGAACAAAATAAAATTCTATTGTTAAGATTTTGCTGACGCGATTCTTCTTTTTCCGCTACTTCATGAAGATCTTCTATGTTCATTGTTTCACCTCAATTGGAGAATTGACCCATTGATCTACTCTTTTAACTGCATCATCTACTGAAAGTTTTCCGGCAACTGCATCATCTAATACTGCAACCGGCGCAAGACCGCACGAACCGACGCACCGCGCGGTAATAAATGAAACTTTATTGTCTTTCGTAGTTTCGCCGAATTTGCATTGGTGTTTTTCTTCCAACGCAGTTTGAATTTGTTCTGCGCCTTTAACGTAACACGCAGTTCCCATGCAAAGAACAAATGTGTGTTCGCCTTTTGGTTTCAGATTAAAGAAATGATAAAATGTTGCTACGCCGTACACTCTGCTTAACGGAAGTTTAAGCGCATGAGCGATATAAATAAGAAGGTCATTTTCTAAATAACCGAAAATTCCCTGCGCTACGTGAAGCACTTCAATAAGCGCATCGCCGCGTCCTTGATGTTTGGTAATTGCGCGGTCAAGTAATTTAAAACGATTATCGCCGCTCGGGTGCGCCGCCTTTACTGCCGATGGTTGTTTTGTTTCCATAAATTTTTCTTGAAGTATATAAGAGAAGAGAATGGCGCGCTGTAATTAACAGCATTACCATTTATTTAACTTGGCAAAAGTATTCTATGCAATAGTAAAAACTAAATGCAAATGTTACGTTAAATTTTGTATTTGTTTAAATCCAAATATCGTGATTTGTGGGTTTGATAACGATGGGATGTTCCGCATTACGCTGACACTGAAGAACAAAATCCTGCATTTCTTCTAAACGCGAATGAACGGCAGAAAGCTGCTTACGCATTGCTGCAAGTTTGTTTTGATGCTCCGGCATAACGTGAAGCTCTTCCGCCTCACGCCGTAGTTGAATAATAATATCTTGTATCTTTAATGAATCTAATGATAATTGTTCAATTGCTTCAAACATCGTTTTTCTTGCTTCCATCGTCCCTCTCCAAAATATCACAAATCGTAGATTTTTTTGTACGTTCAATAATTCTACAAACTACGTACCGATTTTTTAGCTGCGTAAACAGTAAAAAAATGCAGCTTTTTCGCTAAAATATTTGCAACTATGGGAAGATGAAAAAAAATATTCGCAGATATGAATGAGGTTTAAAGTGTTTATTAAATCAGCAAAAAATAAGAATTGAATTTGTTGAATATTTCTATATGTGAAAAATTTAAACCTTAGGTTTCAAGATTTTAAAACCCAAATATCCGGCACGCTTGGTATTAAAAAATTAAATTTCAAGTTTCAAATTTTACAAAAAAGTGTCGAACATTCGCAGTGTGCAAAATTATAATTCGCCGAAAAGTTTTACCTGCTGTTATTTTCAATAAATGTTCCGTTTTGTAACTCTGTTAGCGCCTGCCGCAATTGTGCCTGCGTGTTCATTACAATTGGTCCGTACCATGCAACCGGTTCTTTAATCGGCGCGCCGGAAACCAAGAGAAAATGAATTCCATTTTCGCCGGCATTCACTACAATTTCATCGCCGGAACTAAATAAAATTAACGAACGATTTCCTGTACTGTCGTAGTACGTTGAATCATCAAGAAGATTTTCATGTTTAATTGTTTGCGGAGAAGATGCATCGCGAAATTTTCCTTCTCCGTCAAACACATACGCAAAAGCATTTCTGCGCGCATCAATTTTTAAAACTTTTCTTTTTCCCGCAGGAACAGACACATCAAGATATTGCGGTTCAGCCGCTATGCCGTCCACCGGTCCGCGCTTTCCCCAAAACTCTCCGCAAATAATTCTTACTTCTGTCCCATCATCATCCGCGATAACAGGAATATCTTTGGATTGAACATCTTGATAACGAGGTGTTGTCATTTTTAACGTAGAAGGAAGATTCGCCCACAATTGAAAGCCGTGCATTTTCCCTTCCATATTTCCCTTCGGCATTTCTTGATGAAGAATTCCTCTTCCCGCAGTCATCCATTGCACATCGCCGGCTCCGAGCGTTCCGCTGTTTCCTAAACTATCGCTGTGCGTAACTTCGCCTGCAAGCACGTACGTAATTGTTTCAATTCCTCTGTGCGGATGCCATGGAAATCCTGCCATATATTTTTTGGGATCGTCATTTCTAAAATCATCAAATAATAAAAACGGATCAAACTCATTTGTCTTGCCGAAACCAAACGCACGATTTAAATGAACGCCGGCGCCTTCCAGTGTCGGCTTCGCGTGAATTATTTCTTGTATTGCTCTAATTGACATTTGCCCTCCCAAGCGAATAGTAGATTGCTACTAACTGAACACAATTAAAGAAGGAATAATTCCAATAAAAAAAACCTAATAGAAACATGTTGTACTCATTTCTATTAGGTTTTTATTTTTAAAAAAATTTTATTTTACAAGCATCATCCTTTTAATTGATGAGTAATTTTCCGTTGTTAATTTATAGAAATAAATTCCGCTGGATTGCGCTGATGCATTCCACTGAACAGAATATCGTCCGGCGGAAAGATTCTCATCAAGGATATTTGCAATTTCTCTTCCCAGCACATCATAAATTTTCAGCGAAACACGGCCTGATGTATTTAATGTAAATGAAATTGTCGTTGCCGGATTAAACGGATTTGGGTAATTTTGTTCTAACGCCATTGTAGTCGGAATAATATCAGACGTTTGGCGCACAGAAGTCGGCGTTTGTGTAATCAATTGAAGCTGATCGAGATAAATTGACCCGTATTGTGCGCTCGTATCTGGCACGTATTGCAATTGATAGCTGTCAAACCGCAATTGTCCTTCAATTTTTTTGTTGCCAAGCCACGATCCGGTCTCTTTGAAATCCCATTCAATCAATCGCCAGCCGAACCAATCAATTAAATACCACGGACTTACTTCATGATTTGGAGTTGTTCCGCCGGGAAAAACATCTACGCTGTCGTCTATTGCAAAACGAAAACGAGTTTTGCTGCCATCGCCGAGTATAAATGTTTGAATTTTTGTATTCTGCGGATACCACTTTACATCGCGCGGCGCGCCGGTATTCAAATATTCTCTTATCAAGAATGATGTCGCAGAAGTATTCCAGCCGAATTTCAATTGTGCTGAACCCGTATTACCGGAAATATGCGGTACTTTAACCGTTGTGCTTAATACCAATTTTGTGCTGTCGTTATTTACGCCGACTGTTGAACCGCTTGCAGTCGGCTGCCACCACGACGCAATGGAAGAATTGAAATCTTCAATCAATGCGTACGAAGCCATACCGGAAGCAACGGTGAAATTTTTTAATACGGTAGAAGCAAGAACATTTCCGGAAAGGTCTTTCACGTTGGAAATAGAAATTCGATATGATTTTCCGCTTTCTAAATTGGAAGCGACAAAAAGATTCGCTGAACCTGTAGTCGTTCCATCCCAATATTGCACTTGCTGTGAAGCGGTAATTGCGTCTCCTGCTGAAGTTTCAATTTTTAAATTTGCAGTTGTAATTGTTGCCGGATCAATTCGTTCGCTGAATTGAATATGAAAAATTTGATTTGGCGAAACAGGCGCGCCGGCATCGGTTGGAAACGCTGCCGTTACAGTCGGCGGCGTTACATCATTCGAACCGGTTTTAAATTGCAGAACAAATTGATCTCCCGGAACGCCGTCTCCGTTGCCGTCAATTTGAATTCCGTTAATCCCTTTTACGGTTGAAGCAATTGTAATCGTAAAATTTGTTTTAATCGGAAGCGGCAGAGTCGGCTTAATTACCAACTGCGAATTTGAAAGTGACCATGTAAACGTATTTGCAAAAGTCGGACTAATTGTTAATCCTGCACGAACAGAAGCCGTATCCATCGCTTTGGAAAATTTAATTCCGATAATATTTGTAACGCTGAAATTTGTATCTCCCTGTACCGGCTGTGTAAGCGTAACTTTGGGAGGAATTAAATCATACAATGTTCTATCGGCAAATATCAGCGATTGATAACCAACATTTATTGTAACAGAATCAACTTTGAAGTTTGGCGTTTCAAAGCGGATAACTTTTGGTCCGGGTTGAAGCGAATCGAACATAAAAAATCCGTTGTTAAATGTGTCGCCATTGTACACGCGATTTTCAGGAAGAATTCGCACTTTTGTTTGATTGATTGGAGCAGAACCTTCTGCATTCAATTGAATGCCGGCAATAATACCGCCGGAATCTTTCGGACAACTGTTATATTGAAGAATTCCATTCATAATTGCATACGATTCCATTTTTCTATAATGGTTATTCAGTAAGCGGCGAGCTTCGGGAAACCCATCGTGAAACGAACCTTCGGAAAGTTGTCCGGGCATTGCTAAACCATTCAACACTCCAAGATTAAATCCGCCGTTCGGTCCTCCGTAAAATGTATAATCCAAATAGACACCGGCAGTTCCTGTATTTCCGGAAGATGCGCTTGTGCGAAGATTAGCGCGAATGTTTGTATAAATATTTCCCGACATTGGAATAGTTTGCGGAAACGCCGCTTGCCGAGTAGAAATATTTTCTTTCACCAATACCATTGTGTATGAACCGCCGCCCGCATTGCTGTGAATAGAATGAAACCAATTCACATTATTCGCATTTGCAAACTGCCATCGCTGCGTCAACGTCGGCTCCTGAGAATCATCAGGATAATTATTTGTTTCACGCGTTAATAAAACCGTAGCGCCTTTCGCCTGCATCAACGGACGAAGCAATAATGCTTTTTGAAAATTACTTTCCGATTCCCAAAATACATTCCCGGGATCCGGTTCAACTCTTCTATCATTTGCAGGATTGTTTCCGCCATGCCCGGGATCAATACAGAATTTTATTCCGCTTAAATTATTGGGCGGTTGAGAGAACGAAGAAGAAATTACAATGAAGAGCGATAAGAAAATAAAATATTTTTTCATATTATTGAACCTCCTCGTACGTCAATACATACACTTCGCCTGCAAGAGTTGTTAGTACTATTTTATTTTCAACAGATGAACAATTGGGATACAGTTCAATCATATCCGCCGATTGCGTTAAATTTATTCTCTGTTTACCATCCGCTGAAACTGCAATAATTTCGGAACTTAAAATTTCATGTCCGTCGTCTGTATCGTCCATTCCAATTACAAATTTTCCGCTCCGAGTCCAAGCAGGGGCGTTGCACTTTTTAATTTTTATTAAATTTTTGCCGTCAGTATTAACAATAAACGCGCCGCGTTCCATATCAACTGCGGCAAGTTTTGCTCCGTTTGGCGAAACTGCAGGCCAGATATACCGACCATTACCGAGCGGATCAAATATTTCTTTCTTCCCGTTTTTTGCCAGCGCAATTTTTTGATCTTCTATTCCCAACACTGCGGCGGAAATATTTTCAACCGCAGGAATAACAGTTTTTTTTGTACGCAGATTCGTGTACGAAATTTTATTTGCAATAAATACCGGCGTTTGAATGTCGTCGCCCGCGCTCACAACGTTTTCTTCCATCGTTGCAAAGTTCTTTACAACAATTTCCTGCGTGCGCATCATACTGTTCGGGTTTTGCAGCGTTCTTCTGTATGCAATTTGTTTTTCATCTTGCGACAGCGAAAAGTTAAAACCGGAACCTGCATCGCGCGTAATTTCTGTAATCGTTTTGGATTCAAGAGAATATTTCCAAATTCCATTATATCCCCGAATGGTTACATAAATATTTTTTCCTGAGGGCGAAAATTGCGCTTGCATCCAATATTCCAGAGCGGGAATTTGCAGCTTTTCTTTTGAAGTAATTTTTATTTGCGCAGCAACGTTGCACGCCGCAAGCACAACAAACAAAACTATTATTTTCTGTTTCATTGTATCTCCTTTCTAATTAAAAGCATTTTTTTCGTCTCTGTAAATGTTCCAGTTCGCAATGTGTAGAAGTATATTCCGCTTGGCAGAGTGTGCGCATTAAATACCGCAGCCGCCGGTTCAAAATATGAATTGTAAAGTTTTCTCTCCATCCCCTGCTGAAAAGAAATATTTTTTTCTAATGCCATCGCATTATCGTTTTTGTTCGGCGGCAATGCGCGTTCTGTTTTGGTCAACAATGCCGCCTCGCTGAGTTAACGCATACACAACAGCATTTAATCCAAATTGCAGCTGCCGAGTATTATCGTACGGACCGCCGAGAGAAGATGGAACAAAAGTCCAATAACCCCACGCAAAATTGTAACCTTTATTTGAAATCAGCGCAACCATTCTGCCGTTAATAAAAATTGCTTCTACGTAAGGATATATTTCTTTTACTTCGCGGACTCTTTTATCAAAACGCATAAAATCTTCGCCGGAAGGGGGCGCGCTGAAATTTTCCCACGCAGAAAATAACGGATGATTGTTCGGTACTTTTTCAAATATCGCTTCGTAACCGAGCGCATCTTTAAGCATTTGACGGGCTGTAATATTAAATGCGCCGGGCTGATAGGCGTTGCCGTCGTCAATAAAAATAAATCCGCCTTTTTTTAAGTATTGACCGAGATTTCTTGCTTCTTCTTTTGTGTAGCGCACAGACGCTTGAAAGCCCATCATATAAATAAACGGAATTGTATAAAGTTCTTTTGAATCAAGACGAATTGTACCGCGAATACTGACCCGCAATTTTGTGCTGTCGTTGGCATATTGCGTTAAATTCGGAAGCGCGCGAGGAACACAATTCCACGACGGCTGATTATCAACAACATCCCACCCGGCGGCCGGCGATTTTTCTAATCGAGAAGATAAATATTCTAACTGATAAATATTGAGAAAACCGCGAACATCTTTTTTGTTTCGCGGATTCACTTCAATAAAACCGTCGAACCTGTCTTCAAAATTTTCCGAAGAAATTAAATTATCGCGCATAGCAGAAAGTCCGCTGCCGCCGCTGCTTCTTGTATTTTCAACATCGCTCGCAAATTGCGGTCCCCAATCTTTTCCATCGCCTGCGCCGGCTCCCCATCCGCCGCTGCCGCCGACGCCAAAACTTCTGCCGTAACTTGTTGCGCCGCCGGGAAGACTCCAACCAAGGTCGGACGCGCCGGAAGCTGCCGTAAGCGCGCCAAAAAATACGCTCCCTTCGCTCGGTCTTCCGGAATTTGCAGAAACAGTACCGGTAGAAACCGGACCGGACGGTTGATTCACAGGAGTTTCTGCGCGCGTAAATTGAAAATCGCGAACGCTTGTTTGCGGAGTATAATCTAATTGCTTTGCAAGATCGAATGATTTAACAAAGCGCGGCGGCTGCGCTTCACTTGTAACCAATTGATCTTGAACGATAAATTTG
>CAYXEE010000031.1:0-13919 GCA_964463935.1 uncultured Chitinophagaceae bacterium
ACGCGGAGAAGTAAGAGGCGGCGGTAAAAAACCATTTTCGCAAAAGAAAACCGGACGCGCGCGCCAAGGTACAAGCCGCTCTCCGTTAATGGTCGGCGGCGGAACAATTTTCGGACCTAAACCGCACGATTATGTTGTGAAACTTCCTGCAAAAGTAAAACGTCTTGCAAGAAAATCTGCCTGGTCGTACAAAGCAAAAGACGGCGGAATTGTTGTGGTAGAAGATTTTTCTTTCAGCGTTCCCAAAACAAAAGAAATGATTTCTCTTCTTAAAAGTTTAAATATCGGCGGAAAAAAAATATTGTTTCTTGTTCCGACAAAAAACGACGGCGTATTAAAATCGGGAAGAAATATTCCGAAACTTAATGTGCTTGAAGCCGCAAAAGCATCTACGTATGAAATTTTGAACAGCAATGTTGTGGTGCTTCAAAAGAGCAGCGTTGAAGTTATCAACGGAACATTTGCTAATTAAGGTGAAGACAATGAGTATTCTTATTCAACCCGTGCTGACAGAAAAGATGACCGAACTCGGTTCGAAAAGACAATATGCATTTAAAGTTACAGCGGGTGCGAACAAAATTGAAATCGCAAAAGCGGTTGAAAAAAAATTTAATGTAAACGTCGTCAGCGTGCGCACGTTAGTTGTAAAAGGAAAGCGCAAGGGGACAATGACTCGTAAGGGCCGCGTTGAAGGGTACCGCAGCAATGTTAAAAAAGCTGTTGTTACTTTAAAAGATGGTCAAACTATTGATTTCCTTGCTGCTGTTTAATTGAGAGATAGAAGAATATGGCACTTCGAAAATTAAAACCGATGACACCTGCGACGCGATTCTATTCAATCGCGACGTTTGAAGAGGTAACAAAAACTACTCCTGAAAAATCGCTTCTTGATAAACTTACGAAATCCGGCGGACGTAATAACCACGGACACGTAACGTCGCGGCATCGCGGCGGCGGACATAAACGCCGTTATCGAATTATTGATTTCAAACGCGACAAGCGCGGAATTGAAGGAAAAGTTGTTGCAATTGAGTATGACCCGAATAGAACAACATATATTGCTCTTGTGCAGTATCCTGACGGCGAAAAGCGATACATTCTTGCTCCTCAGGGAGTAAAAGTTGGAACAAAAGTTTCCGCAGGTCCGGATGTTGATATTGTTGTTGGAAATGCGCTTCCGTTAAAAGCTATGCCGGTGAATACGCAAGTTCATAATATAGAATTGAAGCCCGGCAAAGGCGGACAGATTGCGCGTTCAGCAGGAAACTTTGCAACAGTGCAAGCTAAAGAAGGAGATTTTGTTTTATTGAAATTTCCTTCCGGCGAAACGCGCAACGTTCATGCGGTATGTTACGCAACTGTTGGTCAACTTGGAAATATAGATCACGAAAATATTAGCATTGGAAAAGCAGGTCGTTCACGCTGGCTTGGAATTCGTCCGTATAACCGCGGTGTTGCGCGAAATCCGGTAGATCATCCGATGGGCGGCGGCGCAGGAAAAACATCCGGCGGCGGACATCCGGTAAGTCCGTGGGGACAAAAATCAAAAGGATTGAAAACGCGCAAACATAAAAAACAATCCAGTCAGTACATTGTTAAACGTCGCAAATAAAAATTAAGATTAAACACGTATGAGCAGATCGTTAAAAAAAGGACCGTATGTTGATATCCGACTTCAGAAAAAAATTGAAGCGCTCAACAAATCCAACAAAAAAGCTGTAGTAAAAACGTGGTCGCGTTCCTGCACCATTATTCCTGATTTCGTCGGACATACATTTGCCGTGCATAACGGAAATAAATTTATTCCGGTGTACATTCAAGAAGCAATGGTAGGACACAAGCTCGGCGAATTTGCGCCGACAAGAATTTTCCGCGGACATCCTGGCGTAAGATCTGAAGCATCGGCATAACGAATTTGATTTTTGGAGATTAGTAATGGAAGCAAAAGCAATTAAACGTTACGAAGGAACTTCACCGCGCAAAATGCGTTTGGTAATTGATTTAATTCGTAACAAATCTGTCGGCGAAGCATTAAACATACTTCACTTTCAGCCGAAACATGCGTCAAAGACGGCTGAAAAAGTTCTTCGTTCGGCAATTTCAAATTTTCAAAATAAAGATGAAGGCGGTCGCGTGAATACGGATGAGTTGTATGTAAAGACCTGCTTTGTAGACGGCGGTCCATCTTTAAAAAGAATTTCTCCGGCGCCAATGGGACGCGCGTATAGAATCTTAAAACGTTCGCATCATTTAACTATTGTTGTGGCGCAACGCAAAACAAAAAAATCGTAAGTTAAGGAGTTACCTTGGGACAAAAGACTAATCCAATCGGTTTTCGTTTAGGAATTATTAAGGGCTGGGATTCAAACTGGTACGACGATAAAAACTTTGCAGGCAAACTGCAGGAAGATCAAACAATCCGCAATTACTTGCGCAACAGATTGAAAAAAGCGGGAGTCGCAAAAATTCTTATAGAACGCACGCCGAAGAATGCTCGTATTACCATTAACACTTCGCGTCCCGGAATTGTTATCGGCAAAAGCGGCAAAGAAATTTCTCAGCTTGAAGAAGAATTAAAAAAACTTACGAACAAAGAAATAAAAATTTTAATCAGTGAAATTAAACGTCCGGAACTTGATGCGCAGCTTGTAGCAGAAGCAATCTGCTCGCAGCTTGAAGGCCGCGTAGCATTCCGCCGTGCAATGAAACAAGGAATTACCGCGGCAATGCGAATGGGCGCCGAAGGCGTTCGCGTTATGTGCAGCGGTCGTTTGGGCGGAGCTGAAATTGCGCGCGCCGAACAATACAAAGAAGGAAGAATTCCGCTTCATACGCTTCGCGCAGATATTGATTATGCAATTGCTGAAGCGCACACAATTTACGGAAAAATCGGCGTGAAAGTGTGGATTTGCAAAGGCGAAGTTCTTGAAAGACCGGGACGTTAATACGAAATTGAAATTGGAGTTTGAACTATGTTAATGCCGAAAAGAGTAAAATTTAGAAAATCACAGCGCGGACGCATGAAAGGATATGCAACCCGCGGAGCGCATGTTACATTCGGAGAGTTCGGTTTAAAAGCAATGGAGCCGGGTTGGATTACCGCGCGCCAAATTGAAGCAGCCCGCGTTGCGTTAACACGTTTAATGAAACGCGAAGGAAAAGTTTGGATTCGCATTTTTCCTGATAAACCTGCGACAAAAAAACCGGCAGAAACTCGTATGGGTTCCGGTAAAGGAGCGCCCGAATTTTGGGTGGCGGTTGTAAAACCCGGACGCATTATGTTCGAGATCGGCGGCGTTAAAAAAGAAGTAGCACAGGAAGCATTAAATCTTGCCGCACACAAGCTTCCTATTAAAACAAAGTTTGTTACGCGCATAGATTTAGCCGCGTAACTTGGGAGAACCATTATGCCGATTATGAAAGCACATCAGTTTAGAGAATTATCTGACGCAGAACTTGCAAAACGCATTGAAGAAAATAAAGAAACGATTGCAAATCTGCGGTTTCAAAAAACAACAAGTCAGGTAGAAAATACGTCAAGATTCACGTCGCTGCGCAAAGAGATTGCGCGCATGAAAACTATTCTGCGCGAACGTGAATTAAAAGCAACAGCGTCAGTACAATAATTTTTTTTGAGAGAAACGATGGAAACACGAACCACACGTCGTAAAGTAAGAACTGGAAAAGTAGTCGGCAATAAAATGCAAAAGAGCATTGTTGTAGCTATTGAACGAAGAGTAGCGCATCCGCTGTATAAAAAGTATTTCAAACGCACTACGCGGTTAATGGCGCACGATGAAAAAAGCGAAGCAGGAATCGGCGATACCGTAAAAATTATGGAAACCCGTCCGCTCAGCAAATTAAAACGCTGGCGCCTAGTTGAAATTGTTGCGAAAGCGAAGTAATTGAAATTCGGAGACGAGTATGATTCAAGAAGAAACAAATTTAGTAGTTGCAGATAATTCGGGCGCGAAAAAAGTCCGCTGCATTCGCGTTCTCGGCGGACACGACCGTCGGTATGCCGGAGTCGGAGATCTGGTTGTTGTTTCCGTAAAGGCGGCAATTCCGGGAGCGCAAGTGAAAAAAGGAGATGTTTCGCGCGCAGTAGTCGTTCGCACCAAAAAAGAAGTCGGACGCAAAGATGGTTCGTACATTCGTTTTGATGAAAACGCCGTTGTACTTATTAACGCGCAAAATGAACCGCGCGGCACCCGTATTTTCGGTCCGGTTGCGCGCGAACTTCGCGAAAAACAATTTATGAAAATTGTTTCCCTTGCGCCGGAAGTATTGTAATTAAGATAAAGAGAGAAAGTTATGCACGTTCGTAAAAATGATTTGGTGATTGTAATTTCAGGAAATTCCAAAGGGAAAGAAGGAAAAGTGCTGAAAGTATTTCTTGAAACAAATAAAGTTATTGTAGAAGGCGTTAATATTATTAAACGCCACACCCGCCCGTCGCAAACCAATCCGAAAGGCGGCGTGGTTATGAAAGAAGCTCCGATTCACGCTTCTAACGTGATGATTAAAGATCCGAAAACCGGCGAGCCGACGCGCGTTTCAAAACAGCGCATTAAAGACGGCGCTACCGGAAAAACAAAAATTGTCCGCACGGCAAAAAAAAGCGGAGAAACGCTGTAATACAATAAAGGCGTTACGCGAATAACGTACCGCAAGAGAGATTATAATGGCAGAAAAAAAAGTTAAAAAAGAAGAAAAAGTTGAAAAGAAAAAAGGCGCGGCCGTTCGCGAGCACGGCGTAAAACCCCGCTTGTTTGAAAAATATAAAACGGAAATTATTCCGGCGTTGATGAAACGATTTGCCTACAAAAATGTAATGCAGGCGCCGAAATTAGAAAAAATTTCCGTCAATATCGGCGTCGGTCAAGCAACGCAGGATATTAAAGTTCTTGAAACTGCCGCGTCAGAATTAGAATTGCTTACCGGACAAAAAGTTGCGATTACAAAAGCAAAGAAAGCTATCTCAAATTTCAAACTGCGTCAAGGTCTTCCCATCGGCGCGCGCGTTACATTGCGCGGAAAAATAATGTATGAATTTTTAGACCGCTTAATTACTCTTGCAATGCCGCAGATCCGCGACTTTCGTGGAATTTCCGACCGCTCGTTTGACGGACGCGGAAACTACACGCTCGGTATTAAAGAGCAGATTATTTTTCCGGAAATTGATGCGGATAAAGTTACAAAAATTTCCGGTATGGATATTACATTGGTAACCACGGCGCAGACCGATATGGAAGCGATGGAATTGTTAAAACAATTCGGCATGCCGTTTGTAAAACGCGAAGTTGTAACAAAAGCATCATAACGAAATTTTTAAGGATTCAAAATTATGGCAAAACTTAGTTCCGTTGCTCGTCAGCGCCGCCGTGAAAAGCTCGTAGCAAAATATGCTGCGAAACGCAAAGAGCTTATTGAAAAAGGAGATGTTGAAGGTCTCCGTCAGCTTCCGCGCGACAGCAATCCGACTCGTTTGCATAATCGCTGCAATATGACCGGTCGTCCGCGCGGATATTATAGAAAGTTTGGTTTATCCCGTCTTTCGCTCCGTCAATTAGCGCTGGATGGAAAAATTCCCGGTTTAGTGAAAGCAAGTTGGTAAACGATTTTTTTTAGGAGAAGATATTAACAATGGCTCATTCAGATCCGATTGCTGATTTTTTAACCCGCGTTCGCAATGCGGTAAAAGCAAAACATAAAAAAGTAGAAATTCCCGCTTCAAATTTGAAAAAGGAAGTTTCCCGCATTTTGCTGGAAAACAAACTTATTTCAAAATTCGATGTTGTTGAAGACGGAAAGCAGGGCGTTATTCGCATTGCGCTTCGTTATACAGACGGAGTTAATGTTATAAAGGGAATTCGCCGCATCAGCAAGCCCGGTATTCGTCAATACCGCTCGGTAGATCAGCTTCCGCGTGTGAACAACGGTTTGGGTTTGGCGGTTATTTCAACATCAAAAGGTCTTATGACCGAAAAACAAGCACGTAAAGAAAATGTCGGCGGAGAAATTCTCTGCTATATTTGGTAAAGTAAGGAGTCAATTGTGTCACGTATTGGCAAAAAACCGGTTGTAATTCCCAGCGGCGTAACAGTTACGGCTGCAAACGGCGTAGTTACAGTCAAAGGAAAAAGTGGAGAATTGAAACAACCAATTCATCCGAATTTAACTGTTGAAGTAAAAGGAAACGAAATTCTTGTAACGCGTAAAAGCGATTCGGGATTTGACCGTTCGCTTCACGGAATGCTGCGCGCTTTAATTGCCAACATGGTAAAAGGCGTTTCGGAAGGATATCAACGAAAATTAGAATTAGTCGGCGTAGGATACCGCGCTGAGTTAAAAGGAAAATCTCTTCAGCTTGCGCTCGGATTTTCGCATGCGATTGTGTTTCGCGCGCCGGACGGCGTAAAAATTGAAACGCCAACGCAGACAAGTATTATTATCAGCGGCGTAGATAAACAGCTTGTCGGACTTGTTGCCGCAAAACTTCGTTCATTCAGACCGCCCGAACTGTACAAAGGAAAAGGCGTTAAGTACGAAGGAGAAGTTATCCGCCGCAAAGCTGGAAAAACAGCAGCCGGCTCGAAGTAATAACGTGAATTAAAAGATTATTATAGAACTATGATAAATAAAAATAACAGAATTCGCCGCGAAAAAATTAAAATTACAATTCGCAAAAAGATTTTCGGAACGCCGGAACGTCCGCGACTTTCAATTTACCGCAGCTTGAACGATATTTACGGTCAGATTGTCGACGACACAACCGGAAAAACTTTAGTGTCTGCTTCTTCCAACGCAAAAGATGCAAAGGAAGCTGTTGCCGGCGCAAAATCAAAAGTTGAAAAAAGCGTTCTTGTTGGAAAACTTCTTGCACAAAAAGCGCTTGAAAAAAATATTACAACGGTTGTATTCGACCGCAGCGGATATTTATATCATGGAAGAGTGAAAGCTCTTGCCGATGGCGCGCGTGAAGGCGGATTAAAATTTTAAACTCGCTTGTCGGGTCGTCTAATGGCAGGACAACGCCCTTTGGAGGCGTCTGTAGAGGTTCGACTCCTCTCCCGACAGCAAAAAAAAACAGTTTGTATCAACATTATATATTTTTGAGGTTTACCCTTGGCACGTATTAAAGCAAACGAACTTGAATTAAAAGACAAGTTAGTTCACATCAACCGCGTAGCAAAAGTTGTAAAAGGCGGACGCCGTTTCAGCTTTAACGCAATTGTAGTTGTTGGAGATGGGAATGGACATGTCGGTATAGGTTTGGGAAAAGCAAACGAAGTTCAAGATGCAATTTCCAAAGGCACGGATGATGCAAAGAAAAATGTAATGAAAGTTCCGATTTTAAACGGAACAATTCCGCACGAAGTGCATGGAAAATTCGGCGCAGGAAAAGTTCTTCTTCGTCCCGCAGCGCCCGGAACCGGATTGATTGCCGGCGGCGGAGTGCGCGCAATTTTGGAAATGGCGGGCGTAAAAGACGTTCTGACAAAACAAATGGGTTCTTCAAATCCGCATAACGTAGTAAAAGCAACGCTCGCCGCGCTTCTTTCTATGCGCGATCCGAAAATGGTTGCGGCAGAACGCGGAATTTCAGTTCAGGAATTGTTTCAAAACTAAACGCAGTGAGTGATTACAATGGCAGCGCAAAAGAAAATTAAAATTACACAAGTTCGCAGTTCAATTGATACACTGCAAAAACATAAAGACACCATTAAAGCTCTCGGGCTTGGTCGTCCTCATTATTCCGTAGTGCATACAGATACTCCGCAGATTCGCGGAATGATCAACGCAGTTCGGCATCTTATTAAAGTAGAAGAAGTTAATTCATAAATTTAGAAGCGAGCTCCAAATTTCCGGAGCGTTAGTACACAAGGAAACAGCAATGGCAGATATTCTCAGCAATCTTAAATACGCGCAAGGTTCGCGCAAAAAGAAAAAACGTATCGGACGCGGTCAGGGTTCAGGACACGGCGGAACTTCTACGCGCGGTCATAAAGGACAAGGTTCCCGCTCCGGTTCCGGCGAAAAAAGAAATTTTGAAGGCGGTCAAATGCCGCTTGTTCGCCGCGTTCCAAAATTCGGATTTCGCGCTCTGAACCGCGTTGAATTTGCGGTGATTAATGTTAGCGATCTGCAAAAATTAATTGAAACGAAAAAAGTTACAGACGGAGTTTTTACTCCCGAAGTGTTCTACAGCATCGGTGCTGTTTCTAAAAAAAATACGCCGATAAAAATTCTCGGCGATGGAGAATTACAATCTAAAGTTCAAGTTACTGCGCATAAATTCAGCAAATCTGCCGCGGAAAAAATTACTAACGCCGGCGGAACTGTTGCCGAAATTGCACAGCAACAATCTGCAGCAAAAAAATAATAGCGACTCACATCAATGAGCAAATTAACGGATAATTTCAGAAATATTTTTAAGATCGAAGAGCTTCGCACGCGGCTGTTGTTTACCGCTGGACTTCTGATTGTTGTGCGTATCGGTTCGCATATTACGCTTCCGGGCGTTGATGCGCACGTGTTAACCGAAGCAATGCGCAATCAAACGGATAATACGCTCTTCGGATTGTACGATTTATTTGTGGGCGGCGCGTTTCACAATGCCGCAATTCTTGCGCTCGGCATTATGCCGTACATCAGCGCATCTATTATCATACAACTTCTCGGCGCCGTTTATCCTCCGCTTCAGAAATTACAGAAAGAAGGAGAGAACGGAAGAAAAAAAATCAATCAATACACGCGCTACGGAACTGTTGTTGTTTCTCTCTTACAGGCGTGGGGCGTTAGCGTGCGATTGCAAAGTTTAAATGCGAACGGACTTCCGATTGTTCCGGTTGAAGTGCAGGGATTTTTCTTTGCATTTTCAACAATAATTTTTCTTACGGCAGGCACAGTATTTACAATGTGGCTGGGCGAACAAATTACCGAGCGCGGAATTGGCAACGGAATTTCTCTTATAATCTTTATCGGAATTATCGCCCGCTTTCCGCATGCCCTGCTGGATGAATATCAGTTGGTTTCTTCCGGCGCGCGTCCGATTATTATTGAATTGATTCTTATCGGATTATTTGTTCTTATTATCGCCGGTGTTGTTCTGATTACTCAGGGGACCCGAAGAATTCCCGTGCAGTATGCTAAACGCGTTGTTGGAAGAAAAGTGTACGGAGGCGTAACGCAATATATTCCGATGCGCGTTAATACAGCCGGCGTTATGCCGATTATTTTTGCGCAGTCCATTATGTTTGTTCCGAGTACAATTTTAACATTTTTCCCGGACAGCGAATTTGTCGGTTCAATTGCAGGATATTTTGATCATACGGCATTTACATATTCGTTTATCTACGGATTGATGATTGTGTTCTTTACATATTTTTATACTGCAATTGCATTTAATCCAACGGATGTTGCGGACAATATGCAAAAGAACGGCGGATTTATTCCCGGAATTCGTCCCGGAAAACATACGTCGGACTTTATTGATAACATTTTAACAAAAATTACATTACCCGGATCAATTTTCTTGGCGCTTATTGCTATCCTTCCCGCATTTATGGTGCGTTTCGGAGTTACCTCCAGTTTCGCATCGTTTATGGGAGGAACAAGTTTACTTATTACAGTCGGCGTTGCTCTTGATACATTACAGCAAATTGAAACACATTTGTTAATGCGCCATTACGATGGATTTATGAAGAGCGGAAAAATTAAAGGACGTATCGGGCGTTAATCCGTTCGTAATAATTCTATGGCAATTTTAATAAAGACTCAAGAAGAAATTGAGTTAATGCGCGAAAGTTGCAAAATTGTCGGTGAAGTTTTAAAGTTAGTTGGAAGTTACGTAAAGCCGGGAGTTACAACGGCGGAATTAGATAGTGCAGCGGAAGATTATATTCGAAGCTGCAACGCAGAACCGGCGTTTAAGGGATACGGTTCGGATCCGAAAAATCTTTTTCCTGCGACCTTGTGCGTATCAGTTGAAAGCGAAGTTGTTCACGGAATTCCCGGTCAGCGAGCGTTGCGAGAAGGAGAAATAGTTTCCGTAGATGTTGGAGTTAGAAAAAACGGCTGGCACGGAGATGGAGCGTTTACATTTGCCGTAGGAAATATTTCTCCATTGCGTCAGCGGTTACTGCAGGTAACAAGAGAGTCGCTTGAACGCGCAGTAGAAAAAGCTGTTGATGGAAATCGTATCGGAGATATTTCGTTTGCGGTTCAGCAGTTTGTAGAACGATCAGGTTTTTCTGTTGTGCGGGATTTGGTTGGACATGGCGTGGGAGCAGAGTTGCACGAAGATCCGCAAATTCCGAATTTCGGAAAGCAAAATAAAGGTTCAATCTTAAAAGAAGGAATGACGCTGGCGATTGAACCGATGGTAAACGCAGGAAAATATCACGTTCGAACAGCGGCAGACCGCTGGACGATAGTAACAGAAGACGGACAGCCGTCGGCGCATTACGAATACACGTTGGTTGTGCGCAAAGGGAAAGCAGAAATCTTAAATCCGTTTTTAATGTAATGGCAAAACAAGATTCAATTAAAGTTGATGGAACAATTACCGAAACGCTGCCGAACGCGTCGTTTCGCGTAAAATTAGATAACGGTCACGAGATACTTGCGCATATTTCCGGCAAAATGAGAATGAACTTTATTAAAATTCTCGTCGGCGACAAAGTAACAATAGAACTTTCGCCGTATGATTTAACAAAAGGTAGAATTACCTACCGTTACAAATAAGAAGAGTGTGAAGGAATAATTATGAAAGTCCGCGCATCAGTAAAAAAATTGTGTGAACACTGCAAAATTATACGCCGCAAAGGCGTAGTGCATGTGATTTGCAAAAAAAATCCAAAACACAAACAACGTCAAGGTTAATCTGAAAGTTAGGAGAAAACTCAGTGGCTCGTATCGCTGGTGTTGATTTACCAAGAAATAAACGCGTTGAAATCGGTCTTACGTACATTTTTGGCGTAGGCAGAACAACAGCAAATGCAATTCTCGATAAAGCAGGAATTGATAAAAATAAAAAAGTTAGCGCGCTTACGGATGAAGAAGTAAATAAAATCCGTAACATTCTGCAGTCCGATTACAAAACAGAAGGCGCATCGCGCTCCGAAGTGCAGATGAATATTAAGCGACTGATGGATATCGGCTCGTACCGCGGTCTTCGTCATCGCCGCGGGCTTCCTGTTCGCGGACAGCGCACGCGCACAAATTCTCGTACGCGTAAAGGCAAGAGAAAGACCGTTGCAGGAAAGAAAAAAGCAGTCGCTAAGAAATAATTAGTTCGAAAGGATTACCAGTGGCTAAAGAAAAAGCTGCGCCGACAGTAGCGGCGAAAAAGAAAAAGAAAATTCATGTTGATGTAAACGGAAAAGCGTTTGTCCGCGCAACATTCAACAATGTTCAGGTTACGTTAACCGATACGTACGGCAATACGATTGCATGGTCTTCTGCCGGAAAGAACGGATTTAAAGGGTCTAAGAAAAATACGCCGTACGCGGCGCAGGTTTCTGCAGAATCCGCCGCAAAAGAAGCGTACGATCTCGGACTTCGTAAAGTAGAAGTATTTGTTAAAGGTCCCGGCTCCGGTCGCGAAGCGGCAATTCGTTCCCTGCAAACCGCAGGATTAGAAATTCTTGCAATTCGCGATATTACTCCAATACCGCACAACGGCTGCCGTCCGCCGAAACGACGCAGAGTGTAAAAACGTTTTACCAAAAGGAATAAAGAAAAAGAATGGCACGCAATACACAATCAATTGTAAAGCAGTCGCGCAAGCTTGGTGTTGCATTAAGCAGCAAAGCAAATAAATATATGGAACGCCGTCCATACGGTCCGGGTCAGCACGGAAAAGGACGCCGTTCAAAAGTTTCCGAATACGGTTTACAGTTGAAGGAAAAACAAAAAATGAAGTACATTTACGGAGTTCTTGAACGTCAATTTCGTAATTACTTTGAAAAAGCAACGCGCATGAAAGGGAAAACCGGCGATAACCTTGTAAAATTGCTCGAAGAGCGGTTAGACAATGTTGTGTACCGCTTGGGTTTTGCTCCTACGCGAAGAGCGGCGCGTCAGCTGGTTGTTCACGGACATTTTTTTGTGAACAAAGAAAAAGTAAATATTCCGTCGTTTCTTGTGTCGCCCGGCGATGTAATTTCGGTTCGGGAAAAAAGCCGTCAGCTGGATGTAATTCACAACGCAATGAAGCGTGTGAAAGATAATATTTATCCGTGGCTGACGCTTGACAAAGCGCAAATGACCGGAACGTTTCTTCATATTCCTGAACGTCAGGATATTCCGCTTCTTGCAAACGAACAGCTTGTTGTTGAATTGTATTCGAAGTAATTTTTAATGAATGTTTAATGGTGGGAACCAATTTATGAGCAACACCACATTTCAAATGCCCGAACGGGTTGAACTTGAAGAATCCACTGCAACCGATCGCTTCGGACGCTTCATTGTTCAGCCGTTAGAAAAGGGCTACGGCGTAACAATCGGAAACTCGCTTCGCCGAGTTCTTCTTTCTTCGCTTCCCGGATTTGCAATTACTGCAATTCGCGTTGATGGCGTGGTACACGAATTTTCAACGCTTCCCGGAATTGTGGAAGATGTTTCCGATATGATTTTAAATCTTAAACAAGTTCGGTTAAAAGCAACGAACAAAAAAGTCGGTAAAGTTTCCGTGCTGTTAAAAGGACCGGGAAAATTTATTGCGGACGACATTCAAAAAGCAAGTCCGGAAGTAGAAATTCTAAATCCCGAACTTCACATTGCCATGCTGAACAAAGATGCGAATTTTGAAATTGAATTCCGCATCGGACGCGGCAAAGGTTACGTTACGGCGGAAGAAAATAAACTTCCCGATCAGACAGTCGGCGTTATTACTATTGATTCTATCTTTACGCCTATTGTTAACGTACGATACTTTATCGAATCGACGCGAGTCGGTCAGCAAACAGACTACGAGAAATTAACTATTGAAGTGGAAACCGACGGCTCCATTCTTCCGAAAGACGCGGTTGCGTACGCAGGAAAAGTTCTGCGCGATCATATTCAATTGTTCATCAATTTCGACGCTTCCGCTGAAACGGAAAAAGAAGAAGTTGAACACAATGCAGAAATTTCTCGCATTCGTAAAATTTTAATTACGCCGGTTGATGAACTTGAACTTTCCGTTCGTTCGCACAACTGCCTGCGCGCCGCAGATATTCGCACGCTCGGCGATCTTGTTCGCAAAGACGAAGCGGAGCTTTTAAAATTCCGCAACTTCGGACGCAAATCGCTTGCAGAATTAACGGCTATTGTTGAAGAAAACAATTTGACGTTCGGTATGGACGTAGATAAATATTTGAAAGACAGCGACTAAGGAAAGAGAACGATGATACACAACAGAAAAGGTCGTAAATTAAAACGCACAGCAAGCCACCGCAAAGCAACATTAAATGCGCTTTCAACATCGCTGCTGCGCCACAAAAAAATCAGCACTACAATTGCAAAAGCAAAAGAAGTACGCGGCGTGGTAGAAAAAATTATTACGCGCGCTAAAAATGCAGTTGCTAAAGAGACCGAAACAGAAAAAAATGTACACGCGCGCCGAGAAGTTGCGCGCCATATTAACGATAAAGCGGTTGTAAAAATGCTCTTCGCCGAAATTGCGCAAAAAGTTGCAACCCGTCCCGGCGGATATACGCGCATTGTGAAACTCGGTCAGCGGCACGGAGACGGCGCGCAGATGGCTGTGATTGAACTTGTAGATTACAATGCGGCGCAGGCAGAAGCAAAACCCGCAGTAAAAAAACAAGATCGCAGCAAACGTATCAGCCAGCGTAAGAAAACAAAACGCGAAGAACCTGCTGCAACTGAAAACGAATCAAGCGCAAGCGAAGCGTCGTCTGAAAAGAAGT
>CAYXEE010000032.1:0-13800 GCA_964463935.1 uncultured Chitinophagaceae bacterium
TAATGCCAGCGCGGATTGCGTTCCGCTTTTTTCCATTTGTTGCGCTTTTTTTATAGCGAGTCGTACATCGGGCGGAAGATTAGTAGATGTTTCAGTAATAAGGTTAAGAATGCTTTGCTTAAATTCTTTCATACGATTACAACTCTTCTGTCCAATAAGTAAAATTTTGCGCAGTATCTACCAGAGAAATTTTTTTCGGAATAAGTTGGATATTTACATATTCCGGCTTAGAAATATCTATAACGAGTGAAAACCACATTTTAAAGTACAAATTTCCTTCGCTGTTTTTAGCTTTAAGCGCCATTTGCGGATCAACATACCACGTAAAATCAGGTTTTGTCTTTAATACTAAATACGAACGACGGTAGCCGGCTTCATTTTTTTCCTGCACGGTTACATAGCTGTTGTTTGAACACGTAAATCGGATATGATCTTTACTGGGCGGAAGATTTGCTTTGTTCGGCGAGGTTATGCTGTACGTTTGATTATCGGCGTCGTATTTTATCAGCCGCGCTTTCATAGAAACAATAAATTGACGGCTATCCAGCATATTGTCCGAAATAATCTTCTGAATCTGCATCGCCATTTGATTTCGCTCGCGTTGAATTCTATTTTCAAATGCCGCCGTTGATTCAAATTCTCTCTTTGTAGAAAATTTTGCATAAAATGCATCAACATTGTTTTTTACTTCTTCCCATATAATTTTCATTGTTTCGCCGAATTGATCGGCGGAAAGAACAGTTGTAAAATTAAATTTAGAAAATAAATCTTGGGCGGGCATCGCTCCGCTGCAGATTGAAACAGCAAAAAACAAAACAAGTATTTTTTTCATTCTTTTCACCGTTAAAAAATGGTTTCTGCATAAATATACAATAAAATTCCTGATTGTAAAATGTGAATTTCCCTGTTTTTTTTCAACTCTTTCCTTGCTAATCCCTGCTATCTTTACTAATTTCTTACACTATTTTTTAGCAAGGAAATTTTTTACTTGAATATTCTTCACGTTCTCTCTCAATTTGAAGTTACAGGCGCGGAAACGTTTGCCGCCGCGCTTGCCAATGAACAAATAAAAAACGGCAATACCGTTTATATTGTTTCCGATACGTTTCATTCTACAACAAAAGCGCAGATTGTGCTTCATCCTATCGGCAGACGGAATTTGAAGCAGCGTTTTGAAAACATATCTTTTCTTAAAAAATTTATTGCTCAAAAAAATATCCATGTCGTCAACGCGCATTCCCGCGCGGCAAGCTGGGTTAGTTTTTTTGCAACGCGAAGAACAAAAATTCCGCTCGTTTCGCACATCCACGCACAGCAGCATATTCATTTCTCTTCCAAAAATTTTCCTATTTACGGCGAAAAATTAGTTGCCGTCTGCGGAACAATCTTCCGCCATTTAAATAACGACTTGAAATATCCGCTGGATAAACTTGCGCTGGTAAAAAACGGTATTGATCTTTCCGCGTGGAAATTTCAACCGTACGAAAAAAATAAAAAAACTAATCCGGTTGCGGCGTTTGTCGGACGGCTTTCAGGATTTAAAGGAGATACGCTTCTTAAGTTGATTGAAGAAACATTTCCTCGCATACTGGAAAAAATTCCCGAAGTTGAAATTCATATTATCGGCGGAATGAATGAAAAAAGTAAAATTCTGCCCACAATCGAAAAGACAAACGCGCGCTGCGGTAAGGAATTTATTATTCCCAAAGGATTTTCAACGAATGTGCAGGAAATGTATCATTCTGCCGATGTTATTCTCGGCTCCGGGCGAGTTGCAATGGAAGCGCTGGCGTGCGGTTCTACCGTAATAGCAGTCGGCGAATCCAATTATGTCGGAATTCTTTCAACGCAAACGGAAAAACTTGCGGTTGAAACAAATTTCGGCGATTTAGATAAACGCCAGCCGATTGATACCGAAGCTGTCGCAGCCGATATTCTTGCGGCGCTTAGCAATAAACACAAATCTGATACGATGTGGGGGAAAGAATTTATTGAAAACAATTTCAATATTATTCATGTTGCAAAAGAATTGCACAACGTTTATATCGAAGCGCGCGCAATAAAATCTATGAATAAAGAAATTCCTGTTCTGCAGTACAAACGTATTACACAAGAAAATCCTGCGAAAGGAGAAGACGATGCTGTCTCCGCCGCGAAATTTGAAAAACAATTGCAATTTCTCTCTCAAAAAAAATTCTCTGCGCTAACATTTTTCGATTTTCAAAAAATAATTGAAGATAAGCTGGAAATTCCCGCAAAACCGGTTGTGCTTACATTCGACTGCGGCTATGAAGATTTTTATCTCAACGCATTTCCACTATTGCAAAAATATAATTTAAAAGCGGTAGTATTTGCCGTAGCCGATAAAAAATTAACGAATGACGAATGGTGTAGAAGGGAAAACAATAAAATGTTTTCGCTTATGAATAATGAGCAAATAAGTATAGTAAAAAATTCTGGCATCGAAATTGGTTCGCAATCGTTCAGCCATAAACGTCTAAATTTCTGCACGCCGGACGAACAAAAAATAGAAATTGTAAATTCAAAAATTGAATTAGAAAAACGTTTCAATGCGGAAATAATTTCTTTTGCATATCCGTTTGGAACAATGAATGAAGAAATAAAGCATTGCGTAAAAAATGCCGGATACAAATTTGCCGTTGCAGAAGATTCAGGACGAAGAAATTTTTGGACTGATTTTCTTAAAATCCGAAGAATTCCGATTACGCAGGGCGCTTCACGCTTAAAATTCCGGCTTCAAACATCAGGAATATTTCACTGGATAAATAATGTTTTTTGATACTCACGCGCATCTTTTTTACGAAGATTTTAATAATGATATAGATGAAGTCATTCAACGCGCAATTGATTCTGGAGTGCGCTATTTTGTTGTCCCCGGAACAAATATTGAAACAAGCCGCAAGGCGATTGAACTTTCGGAAAAATTTCCAACGCTCTATGCCGCAGTCGGATTTCATCCGTTAGATTTAGAAACCTATGCCGAAGAAAAACTTTCTGAAATTGAAATTCTTGCAAAACATCCGAAAGTTGTTGCCATTGGTGAAATAGGAATTGATTATTTTTACAACTACTCGCCGCGAGAAATGCAAAAAAATGTATTCCGAAAACAAATTGAACTTGCGATAAAACTTAATCTTCCGATTATTGTTCACACAAGAGATTCAGTATCGGATGCGATTGAAATTGTTGTTGACTACGCATTGTATTTTAATGAATGGCGCAGCGGAAATAAAAAAGGAGTGTTTCATTGCTTTACAGGAACATACGAAGACTTTCAGCGTCTTAACAATTCCGGTTTTATGGTTTCGTATCCCGGACCGGTTACTTTCAAAAAATCTGCAATGACGGATACGGTAAAAGCAATCGGCTATCAAAATATTATGCTCGAAACGGATTCTCCTTATTTAACTCCTGCGCCTCATCGCGGAAAACGGAACGAACCTTCCAATGTTCCGATTATTGCTCAAAAAATTTCAGAAATCTGCGGCGCACCGATTGAAGAAGTTGCGCGCACAACAACCGAAAATGCTTTCTCTTTCTTTAATATCAATAGAAACACAGTATGAAATTTATACAATTATTTTTTTTTGTTGTTTGTTCTTATTCAATGCTCTCGGCGCAACAACAAGAAATTGATACATTACGGTATTTACAAGATAACCGCACAGCGCCCGTTGAATCCATCATTCCTTTTCTTTCATCTCTGCATTCAAAAATTAGAGAGCAAGCTTTATTGGCTATTGCAAACAGGCAGGATAAATCCGTAATCAACAAGGTTGCACTTCTTTTAAATGATATAGATAAAAACGCGCGCAGAATGGCGGCGTTTACTCTCGGACAAATTGGCGATTCAAGCGCTTTTTTATTTTTAATGAAGCGTTTGGAATTTGAAACGGAAAGCGATTGCCGCAAAGAAATTTTCCATGCGCTTGGAATGTCTGGAAACGCGAGTGATTTGAGAACTATTATTGCAAGTAAATTTGCACAAGAGCGTAAGAATAATTCGCACCTTGCGCTTTCCATTGCGCGTTTTGCAAATAGAGGAATAAAAGACTCTCTTGCGGCGGAATTTCTTTTTCGCGATTCTGCTTTAACTAAAAATGCAGTTTATGCAATAATGCGTATTGCAAACGCCGGCGTAAATGAAATTCACAGAGAAAAAATATTTCGGCTTCTAAAATCCCGCGACCCGGAAATGCGGATGTGGGCAGTTTCAATTCTAGGTACAATTAAAGATTCGTCGGCCAAAATATTGGCGATTAAAAGCGCGGCGGCAGATAAAGATTGGCGCGTTCGAGTGAATGCGCTGCGCGCGCTTCGCAATTTCCCTGACGGAAATGTAATATCCATTTTACAGAAAAGCGTTTATGACAAGAACGACCATGTTTCTTTAACTGCGCTCTCAGTTATTTCACAACTTCCTGCAATAGAAAAACTTGGCATTGATTCTGCATTTATCGCAAAAATATTCTTCAATAAAAAAAGTTACAATCCGCTTCAGCGCGGCGAAGCGGCTGTTATTCTTGCAAAATTATTTAACCATAATGCAATGCAGATGCTGGAGAATGAATTTTCAAACGCCAACGTGACGCTTAAAATTAAAATTATTGAATCGTTTGGATTTCTTACACCTTCCATGCAAACGATTAAATTTTTCCAACAAAGTTTAGAGTCAGAGAACAGCGGCATTGCAATCGCTGCAATTGAAGCATATCAAAAACACGCAAGCAGAATGGATGCGGCGGCGCAGAACTATTTTTGTGAAGATATTGTAAAGTTATTGCCGCGCAATGATGCCGGAATTTCTTATTCTGTGGCTGTCGCGTTTCAAGATTCGGCGCTGAAAACCGCAATTCGTAAAAAATATCTTTCGCAGCTGCGCGGCGCATTTTCTGCAATGAAAGGGAACGATGATGTTGAGCCGATGATTGAATTGATGAAAGTGTTTTCCGAATTCAACGATACTTTATCAATTCCATTGTTAGAAAAGCTGTTGAGCGATTCTGAACAAATTATCCGCAGGCAATCGAAAATTGCGCTTAAAAAGATTACCGGAAAAGATTACGAAGAAGAAAATATTTCTCAACGTAACAAACCAAACAAATCGCTGACTGATTTAGCAAAATACAGCGGAGCGATTATTAAAACAACAAAAGGGGAGATACGAGTTCGTTTTCTTTCCGATGCTTCGCCGTTTACCGTTCAAAGCTTTATAGAATTGGTGCAACAATCGTTTTACAGAAACTTACTATTTCACCGCGTTGTAAGTAATTTTGTAATTCAAGGAGGCGATCCGCTGGGAAATGGCTCCGGCGGTCCCGGTTATACTATTCGAACGGAGGTTCATCCGAATGCGAGATATGATGAAGCGGGGAAAATTGGAATGGCAAGCGCAGGAAAAGATACCGAAGGGTCGCAATTTTTTATTACGCACTGTTCAACGCCGCATCTTGATGGCCGGTACACAATTTTTGCCGAAACAAATAATGTTGACGTTATAAACAAAATAATGATCGGCGATACAATAAAAGAAATTGTGCTGTTTGAAAAATAATTTTAACGCGATAGAGAAATGCATAATTTAAAAAAGAAGAGGCGGTCAGTTGACCGCCTCTTTTTTTTTTCAAACCTAAAAAATCTAAAAACTTTCGACTGCTGATTTTACGGAATTATGGAGTTCAATAACGGAATTAATTTTTGTTATTTTAAATAGCGATGTAATTTTTTCCGAAGCGCAGGCAATCTTTAAATCGCCGTTTGCATTGCGCATTGAAGTAACGCCGCCTATCATCATTCCAAGACCTGAACTGTTCATCAGCGTAACATCGGAAAGGTCGACAACAATTTTTTTCTTCTTCCCTTCAATTAGTTTGTGAAGAGTGTTGTTTAATTCCGACGCCTCCGGTCCGCCGAGAATATTGCCGTCAAATTTAATAACGGTGATGTCGTTAAATTCTTTTGTCGAAAATTTCATAATACTTCCTGCAAATTATTTTTTGCTTTTCTTTTTGCGGTATTCGGAATAATCAAACACTAATGCGCTTGCGACATAAATGGAAGAATATGTTCCGAGAATTGTTCCGATTAAAAATGTAAATGCAAATCCGCGGTTAACTTCGCCGCCGAAAATAATCAATACTATTAGCACCAAAATAATAGTTCCGCTGGTGATAACGGTTCTGCTTAATGTTTCGTTTACCGATTTGTTGATAATTGTGAAGAGCGGTTCCGATTTATAGATTTTTAAATTTTCGCGGATACGGTCGAACACAATAACCGTATCGTTAATTGAAAAACCGATTAACGTAAGAAATGCCGCCATAATTGTTTGGTTAATTTCTAAACTTAAATACGGCGAAATTCCGTTTAGCATTACAATAATTCCAAGCGTAGCAA
Source organism: uncultured Chitinophagaceae bacterium (assembly GCA_964463935.1). Taxonomy (GTDB): domain Bacteria; phylum Bacteroidota; class Ignavibacteria; order UBA10030; family UBA8401; genus JACFMZ01. The sequence continues at coordinate 6,418 of CAYXEE010000032.1, forward strand.
TAACATCGTGAAAAATTGCAATAACGCCGGCAATTCCGTATTCAAAATGGAATCGAAATCCGACGTAAATCATAATAATAATCAGCGTAGCAAACACTGCGTAAATTGCATTGCGGCGCAGTTCCGCTCCGATTTTTGGACCAATTTTATCTTCGCGCAATACAGTGTAAGAAATATTGGGAAATGCTTTGGTAACTTCCGCGCGAATTGTTTCGGCGACTTTTGCTCCTTCGCCTTGTGCGGAAGTAAAAATCAGCACGTCGGTCGGTTCGCCGTATGATTTAATTTCGCTTCCCTTGAATCCTGCTTTATCAATCGCTTGGCGCAATTCATTGATAGATGGAGCAGATTGGAAACGAAGCACAAGTTCCGTTCCGCCGAGAAAATCTACGCCGAAAGAAAGTCCTTTGAATGTAATTCCAAAAATTCCAATAAGTAACGTAATCATAGAAACGGTGTACCATACTTTCCGTTTTCCCATAAAATCAATATTTGTTGCTTTAAATAATCTCATTTCGTTGCAATCTCCTAAAAAACAATAAAATTCAAATTCTTATCCGAAGTTAATTTCAGTTGCGCCGCGTTCAACCATAATATCAAACGTAACGCGAGTAATAATAATTGCTGTAAACAAGTTTGCCATAACGCCCATCATCAGCGTTAATGCAAATCCTTGAATCGGTCCGGTTCCGAATTGATACAATACAATGCCGGAGAAGAACGTTGTCAGGTTCGAGTCTATAATTGCGCTGAATGCTTTGGAATAACCTGCGTCAATTGCAGCGCGCAGCATTTTATGGTGATGTAATTCTTCGCGTATGCGCTCGTAAATAAGTACGTTTGCATCAACAGCCATACCGATAGTTAACACGATACCTGCAATACCGGGAAGCGTAAGCGTTCCTTGAAAAGCTGCAAGAATTGCAAATATAAACAGCACGTTAATTAACAATGCAATAATTGAAACAGCGCCGCCGGTTCGGTAATAGACAATCATAAATACCATGGTAATAAGAAGCGCATACAAAAATGATTTTTGTCCTGCTTCAATGGAATCTTCGCCGAGCGATGGTCCGACGCTGCGCTGTTCAATAATTTCAACAGGCGCCGGAAGCGCGCCGGCTTTTAATACAATTTCCAATAATTTAGCTTCTTCAATGTTCGCCATTCCTTCAATCTGCGAACGGCCGCCGGTAATTTTTCCGCGAATATTCGGAGCGGAAAATACCGCATCATCAAGTATAATTGCCATGCGTTTGTTTACATTGGCTCCCGTAATACGCGCCCATTCTACCGATCCTTGATTGTTCATTTCCATTGTAACAATCGGCTGATTAAAGTCCGGATCAATTGTTGCGCGTGCGTTAACAACTACGCTTCCGGTTAGTTCTGCATTTTTCTTTAATCCATACAACGAAAAATATTTCACTCCTTCGCTGATAAAAGCATGTTTGGAAGACCAATAGAATCCCATATCTGCCGGAATAAGCCGCTGAACATCTGCACGCGCTAAAATTCTATCAACTTTTACTCTATCATTTTCTGAAACATACGCGTCGCCGGAACCTTGTTGATTCGGACGAACGAGAAAGAGAAACGGATGTTCCTTTTGAAGCTGTTCGGGAGTTTTATTTGCATCGCTCGTTGCAGCGGTTGTAGTATCAGTAGAAGTTAATGCGGCAAGACCGGACGCTTTAGCTTTCTTTGTAGTATCATTTCCTGCTTGCGTAGTGTCGGAAAAACCCTTTCCGGCAAGATATTTATCAATGGCATCCATTGTTTTGTAAATAATATCTGCGTCTTTCATTAATTTAAATTCAAGAAGCGCGGTGCCTTGAAGTAATTGACGAACTTCTTCTTCTTTTGAAACGCCGGGAAGTTCAACAATAATTCTGCGGCTTCCTTGTTTTTGAATCGACGGTTCAGAAACGCCGTATTGGTCAACGCGGTTGCGAACAATTTCCATTGCGCGGTCAACGGCTTTATCTGTTTCTTCGCCGAGTTTGCTCAAAATTTGGTCGTTGTCTTCGCGTAAACTTCCGTAATATCTGCTTAAGCGGATTCCTTTAGCTTCAAAATTTTTCTTAAAAATTTCAATAATGGATTCGTCGCTTGTTTTAGATTCTTTATCAATTTCTGCAATAATTGTATTAAATTGATCGTCCTTATTTTTTGCAATTTGGTCAAGCATTTTAATTACGTTGACTTCCATTACAACACGCATTCCGCCTTGAAGATCCAAACCCAATTTAATTCTCTTGCTTCGAGCTTCGCGAATATCTTTTTCGTTTGTCGTTAAATACGAAATGCTGTCTTCACCTTGTTTGGAACGAAGCGAATTATCATAATTGTAGGATGAATACGTAGGATAGAGAAAATACAACGCCAGCAAGAATGTCAGCGCAATCACTATCAATTTTCCACGATGTTTTTTCACAAATAAACCTCCGGATGTTAAAACTTTAGCGTAAATTAAAATTTAGGTAAGAAATATACCGCAAACTGCCAGTAAAATCAATGAAAATTTAGGGGAATGTTTATCTTTCAGCCGTTTGTTTTCCATCCTTATTTGATTATTTTTGTTACGTAAAATGTAACTTTTTGTAAAACCAGCCGATATAGAATATCGGCATTGTACTTCAGCATTCATATACTTGAAAAAACTACTTTTACTTACAGGAATTATTGCGCTTTCCATTATCGCATTTCTAATAAATGCGGCAACCAAAAATGTTGATATTGAAGGTTCGTTTACTCATACATTTCGTTCGCTTTGCATTATTTCTTCCTTTGCGCTGATATTTTTTTATTTGAAATTGATTAAGAAAGAAAAGCAAAAAGGAATTGTTCAGCAGATTGGCGCTGTTGCAATGTGGGCGGGACTTTTTCTTCTAACATATCTAATAATCAGTTTTCTGCCGCTTAAAGGTTTTGAAACCCGCGATTTGAAATTATTTCCGCGCGATTATCTTACAATATTTTTTTCGTCAATAGTAAGTTTGGTCGCCTCTATTTTTGCCGTTTCAACGCTTCTTCACCAGCGGGAGTTGATTCATTACCGAAGAAAAAAAAATACCGCGCGAAATTTTTATTTGTTTGTTGCCGCATTACTTGCAGCTTCGGGAACTGCATTTTCATTTCGCCCATTAGAAGACTCTACGGTTGAGAGCGTTCTTTCAGCAATTACAATTCTCTTTATTATCGTCAACTCATTTCGCCTTGCGTGGATTGCATACCTGCCGCGGAGAGAAAAAGTGTATGCGCTGCTGTATTCAATTCTGGCATTTTTTGGATTTTTAGCAATTTTAGTTATTCTTTCTGTGCAAGACGGCTGGACGCAAAAAGGTTTGCTCTATTACAGCTATCCGCTTTTTATTTTTGTACAGCTCACTTCTATTTTCGGCGCCGTGTATTTTGGAATGTCGTTTATCAGCACGTTGTTTCATCTGCCGACTGCCGAAGCGTTTGACAAGAAACAAACGGAGATAAGTTCTCTGCACAATTTAAATCGGCTGATAACGCAAGTGTTCGATTTGAAAGACCTTGCCAACACTGCAACAAAACTTACGTTTGAAGTAATTGATGCGGCGTGCGTTTGGCTTGAAATAGTTTCCCAGAACGATAACGAGCATCAGCTTATTTCTAACAAAAATATTTCAGAAGAAGAAATTAACAGCATCCTCCACGGCGGCAACCGCTCGCTTCGTACGTTTGTGCTGGAATCGAAAAAATATTTATTGATTGATGATGTTGAAAACGATCGCCGTACGCATCATCTGCCGAAAATGAAAAAACTCGGCTCAATGATTATTGTTCCGCTTCTTTCTCACGAAAAAGTTATCGGCGTTTTGTACGCAACGAAAGAAATTGAGTTCGGATTTGAGCAGGAAGATATTGATGTGCTTTCCGGCTTTGCCGATCAAGTAGCGATTGCAATTGAAAACGCGCGCTTAATTGAACGCTCGCTGGAAAAAGAACGTTTACAAAGAGAGTTAATGCTTGCACAGGAAATGCAAAAGCGGCTTCTTCCGCAAAAACTTCCGGAGTTTTCTACGGTAGATATGCGCGCAGTCTCTTCGCCCGCGTTAGAAGTCGGCGGCGATTATTACGATGTTGCGCGTATTGATGAGCATTGCGTAGGAATTGTTATCGGAGACGTTTCGGGGAAAGGCGTCGGCGCCGCATTTTATATGGCGGAAGTGAAAGGAATTTTTCAATCGCTGAGCAAAATTTATTCTTCTCCGAAAGAATTTTTAATTAAAGCAAACGAATCTCTTGTTCCAAGTATTGACAAGCGTTCTTTTATTAGTTTAATTTATTCTACAATCAATATTGCCACAGGCGAGTTGGCGCTGGCGCGCGCCGGACACTGTCCGATGCTGTATGTTTCTGAAAAAAGAAAAGAGTATATTAAGCCGCTCGGTTTAGGACTTGGAATAATTTCCGGCGAAAAATTTTCTTCTACAATTCAGGAAGAAAAAATAACAATGAAACCCGGCGATGTGTGCGTATTTTACACAGACGGCGTTACAGAGTCGCGCTCATCAGACGGCGAAGAATTCGGCTATGAGCGTCTTTATGAAGTTGTTGAAAAAAACCGCGCGCGTTCTGCGGAAGAAATTAAAGAAGAAATTATTCAAACCGTTTGGAACTATACCGATGCAAAAGGGTATCACGACGATTTGACAATTTTTGTTTTGAAATGGATTGGGGAATAACAATTACTTCGGAACTATAGTTGAAATTTACCGTTTATATTTTTAGGAGCAGTTATGTCTGATTTTAAGGTTAATGTTCGAGAGCAAGTCAATAATATTTATGTTATTGAACTTTCCGGTTATTTGGATGCGCATACCGCGCCTGCGCTCGAAGATACGTTCGGGAAACTCTTATCCGAAAAAAAATACCGAATTATTGTGAACTGCAAAAACTTAACGTACATCTCCAGCGCGGGGCTGGGTGTGTTTATGGCGTACATTGAAGATGTTCGGACGAATACCGGCGATATTAAAATGAGCGATATGACGCCGAAAGTATTTAACATTTTTGACCTTCTTGGTTTTCCTATGCTTTACGATATTGTAAAAACTGAAGACGAAGCGATGAAGAAATTTTAATTACGAAGAATTTGCATTACAACAATGACAGCAATTGGTAAACATACAACATCATTAACAATACTCAGCCGCACCGATTTTTTGAGCGAAGTGCGCGAGTTTGTTTCGCGTTTGGCGCTCGAACACGGATTTGCCGAAGATGATGTGAATAAAATTTCCATTGCTGTTGACGAAGCGTGCACAAATATTATTAAACACGGATATAAATTTGCTAACGATGAAAAAATTACTCTTGATGTAAACAGAAAAGGAAATGAGTTCGAAATTCTTATCAGCGACTGCGGGCGGCAATTTAATCCGAATGAAATTTCAACGCCCGATATGAAAGAATATCTTGCTCATTACCGCCGCGGCGGACTCGGCGTCTATTTAATGAAGCGGGTTATGGACAAAGTTGAATTTCAATTTCTGCCGAATAGAAATCAACTGCGGTTGGTGAAGTATCTACAATAAAACATCTGAAAAAACAATTCAGTGAACGAAACACATTCCACACGAAACGATTCAAATTCTGAAGTTCTTCCTCTTTTTGAATTCAGCAAAATTGTAAATTCCTCCTTAGATTTGCAATTTGTTCTAAGTACGCTTTTACTTACGCTGATGGGGAAATTTTTATTCAGCAAGGGAGTTGTTTTACTTCGCGCGCTAAATAATCATTTCAAAATTGAAATTGCCAAAGGTCTGCCTCAAGAACTTATCGGCAATGAATTTGTCTTTGACGATACCGACGATGCTTCTCCGTTTCTGCTTGCCGATTCCGAAATGCAATTTGTTGAAGCGCTTCAATCGCGCGGAATTACCAGATTATTTCCGATTATTTCTCATCAAAAAATTTCCGGGTATTTCGGAATTGGAGAGCGTCAGCCGCTTAATGCAGGGCAATTGCGATTTGTTCAAACGCTCATCAATATTTCCGGCGCCGCAATTGAAAAAGCGTTGACGTTTGATGAACTAAAAAATGTAAATAGAAATTTAGACGGAAAAATTCAGCAGCTTCGCGCGTTGTTTGAACTTGCAAAAGAATTCAGCAGCGTTTTGGAAGAAGAACGGCTGATAAAATTATTTTCTCTAACGTTAATGGGACAAATTGGTACGAATCGTTACGCAATTTGTTTAAAAGACGGCAGGAGCATTGTTTCTCGAATTTCTGAAGAATATTTAAATGCGAATAAATCAATGTTGTTTGAAACAGTAAAAGAACCGACTTTAATTACGGATGAATTACTTGATGGAAAATTTGTAGAACTAAAATCGTGCATCGTTCAAGAAAAAATTAAAGCGGTAATTCCTTTGCAAGTGCAGAATGAAGCGAAGGGAATTTTGTGTCTTGGCGATAGAATGCGGGGCGGCACATACACGCAAACGGATTTGGAATTTTTGTATTCGCTTTCAAATCTTGCGTTTGTATCGCTGGAAAATTCGCGTCTATTTCAAGAAGCGATTGAAAAGAAAAAAATGGAAAGCGAACTTGAAACAGCGCGCGAAATTCAGAAAGGATTACTGCCGCGCATGCTTCCGCAAATTCCGAATTTTGAAATTTCTGCCGTGAACGTTTCTTCCAAACAAGTCGGCGGCGATTATTACGATGTTATTCCGCTTCCCGATGAAAATTATATAATTGCCATCGCCGATGTTTCGGGAAAAGGAACGCCGGCATCTTTGTTAATGGCAAATGTACAGGCAACGCTTCGCGCACTCGCGCCGTTTAATCTTGAATTGCCCGAAGCGACCGCCCGCGTGAATAACATTATCAATGAAAACACCGCATCCGATACGTTCATAACTTTTTTTTGGGGAAAATTAAATTCTGCAACTAAAGAATTTAGCTACGTCAATGCCGGACACAATCCGCCGTTTGTTTTGCGCGCAGACGGAACAATTGAGCGATTGGAAGAAGGAGGAATTATACTCGGAATAATGAAAACAATTGTTCCTTACCGTCAGGGAAGCATAAAACTTAACTCCGGCGATACGGTAATTTTATTTACCGATGGCGTTAGCGAAGCGATGGATAAAAATGGAAATGATTATACGGAAGAGCGGCTTGAAGAATTTGTAAAAAATCTTCTTCACAAATCTGCTGCCGAAACGCTCTGCGCAATTACGGACGAAATTACTTCCTACGCTTACGGCGCGCCGCAATCCGATGATATTACGCTGGTTGTATTTAAAGCGTTGTGATGAAGTAAAATTTAATTTGCATTTTTCTTATTTTGTTCGTACTGTTTTGCAGTTAAGCGCGTAAGCGAATTTATTTACCAGATGT
>CAYXEE010000033.1:0-13205 GCA_964463935.1 uncultured Chitinophagaceae bacterium
TGTGGAAAGAAAATTCTGAAGAACTGCCGAATGAAGCGGCGCATTTTTTTTGTCGACAATCAGCGGCGCGTTTTCTGGATATGTTGGAAAAATTTCTCGCGCTTTTTCAATTCCCAATTTTTCTATAAGTTCTCCCAGAACAATATCTACATGCCACGAAATATTTAATTCCCACGCCATCAGCCGCGAAATCATTAAACAGTGAGCCGGCGTCCATTCTTCCGGCGTGTAATTCAGCATATCAAATTCAATAGGAAATTTCCCTTGATACGCGCGGATAAATGCATTTACTCCGTCGCAATACGCCTGTAAAATTTCGCGCGATTCTTTGTGAAGATGTATTTCAAGTTCTTGCGCAATTTTCTTAAATCCAATAGTGCGAAGCATTTTATCGAATTTCAAAGTCCGCGCGCCAAGAATTTCCGAAAGCCGTCCTTCGCCTGCGCGCCGCGCAATATCCATCTGCCATAATCTGTCTTGCGCGTGAACGTATCCTTGCGCAAAAATTGCATCGTAGTTATTCTGCGCAATAATGTGTGGAATTCCATACTGATCGCGATAAATTGTAACCGGCTGACGAAGACCGGCAATAGTTAATTCCCCGTTATATTGCGGAAAAGATTTTGTTACAAGATAGTGAAGCGCAAAATATCCTGTCGCTCCGAGCAATATGAACAACAAAAATATTCCGATTGTTATTTTCCAAAATTTCGACATACGATTTTTTCCAAATTTTTATAATTTTACAACGGTGGTTTATTTTAATAATGGCAGTTTCCAATTTTGCTCTTCGCGATGATAAACATTTTTTGGCAGCTGTACAATCAGCGGAATTTTCGATTCATCCAACCATTGCATCAATTCTACCATTGCGTCATCGTCCATTGCAGTACAGCCGGATGTCGGCAAATTATTTAAATGAAAAAATATACAACTCCCTTTTAATTTTTCACCCTGTTCATTATGATTTACAACAAGAAGCAATTTGTAATCTCGTATTTTCATCCGTTCAGCGCTGGACCAATCTTTGGCGTCATTTTCCTCTACAAGTTTATTGTAAAATTGTGAATTTTTATCGTCAACACATCGCAGTGCAGATGAAATTTGTTTGTATGTATATTGCACTCCTTCAGGAGCTTTTTCATCCCATCCATATAATCCGCCGATTGTAAAAATTCCTGCGGGAGAGCGTTTATCCCCTTCTTTTTTCAGCGGTTCATTTTCTGGAGTTATGTGCAATCCAATTCCCCAAGCAAGACCAGAATCGCCGATTGAAACTGTAACAGCATTTCCGTTTTGAAGCCACGAATCTCCATTTTTTGTAAAACGAAACATTGTTCCTTTATTGGCATTCCAATCTTCGCTTACAACAACAATCATTTGCCGCGAAGATTCCAATTGATGCACTGCAGAACATCCATATAGCATAAGCAAAGCAAAAAAAGAAAAAAACAGACGCATAAAAATTCCTCTTTTTAGTGATAGACGCTTTTTGTATCTTTGTAATATTAAATACGGAATCCCAAGGGGATGCCGTTGGCACGCGGCGCAGCTCCCGAAGGGATACCTTCGGTACCGGCAAGCGCACTACCTAAAATAATAAATGTAATTGTGAAATATTATATTTATGTTTTAAAAAGTAATAACGCGATAAATTTTATATCGGTCAAACAAATAATATTGACGACCGTGTAAAAAGACATAATAGCGGTAAAAACATTTCAACCAAAAGCGGAATCCCATGGAAATTAGTTCATTATGAAATTTTTCCTACACGGAGCGAAGCAATAAAAAGAGAACTGCTTCAAAAATCACCGCGTGGTTGGTTAGAATTAAAAGCTATAAAAGAAAATTTTCGGAACGTGGCGCAGCCCGGCTAGCGCACTACCTTGGGGTGGTAGGGGTCGCGGGTTCGAATCCCGCCGTTCCGACAACATACTCTTAAACAGCATGAAAATCCTGCTGTTTACATCCCCAGCAACGCAACGACTTTAACACGCAATAAAATAAAAAAGTCTCTGTTAAATTCAGAGACTTTTTTTATTCTACAATACTGTATTAATTTAGCTTATGTAACAACTCTTCCAAAAACTTTTTTACTTCCAGTAAATCTTCTTTTAATCGCGGGTCGGTTACTTTTTGTATAGGCGCTTGTACCGGCTGCAATGTCGGCTTAGCCCCATCGCCTGTATCGCCAAACGGAAGCACAGTTTGTTCGCCGCTGTCTTCCGTTTCCCAATCTTTCAAAACTTGCTTAGCGCCTTCAATTGTATATCGTTCTTCGCGTAATAATTTTTTAATATGAAGAATTAGTTTAATATCTTTATTTGTGTAAACTCTATTTCCCGCTCTATTTTTTTGCGGTTTAAGTTGTTCAAACTCCGATTCCCAATAACGAAGCACATATTGTTCCAAATCTGCAATTTTGCTCACTTCGCTGATTGAGTAATAGAGTTTTTTAATTCCCATGGTTTTCATTGAAATACCTAAATTTTCTTAAACAATAGTAAAAAAAAAGCGGGCTAATCGCAATAAAAAAGTATTGCCTTTAAAAAGAATTTCTTTATATTTGTACTGCCTTCGTAACTATCATACAATGCAAAAACTCAATACACGTTCTCCCCAACGACAATTGAAATTATTGTTTTTTGTTGTACATTCACTAATCACAAACTAATTTTAGGAGTGCTATATGAAAAAATATTTCTCGCTTCTGCTTTCTGTTGTGTTTTTCTCCACAGCAGCATTTTCACAAAGCATGGAAGAAACTATGGCCAAACTTGCCGGAGACGCGGGTAAAGGATTTGTTCAACCCGTTGTTAGCGCATTTGGCGCAAACTTAAACGGCGGATGGTTTCACAAATCTCCAAAATCAAAATTATTTGGTATTGATCTTGAAGTTGGATTAGTTGCTATGGGTACATTTACAACAGACGAAAATAAAACATTTTCTGCTACTGGTGCATTTAAATTCAGCGGCGGACCGGTTGTTGGCTCTTCCTCAACAACAAAAAGTGAAGCACAAAAGATTGCAGAAAATATGACTGTGAATAATGTCAGTTTTTATAGCCTGCCAACAAATGAACAACAAGCGATAGTTAATGCAATTGCAAATATGACTTTCAATGTTGGAATCAATGGACCAACAATTGTTGGAACAAAAACCGATAATATGAAAATTACATTAGCAAACACCGCATTTAGTTACACGTCGCCAAATACAAACCAAACTGTTTCAACTACAATTCCCGGAAAAACCACAACTCTTGATGGTGTAACAGGTGTTCTTGATGGTTCAGCAATTATTCCTCTTGCAGCTCCGCAAGCAACAATCGGAACAATTTTAGGAACACAGGCAACATTCCGCTATTTACCGGAAGTTGAAATCAGCCCTGACCTTGGAAAGTTCAAATATTTCGGATTTGGCGTTCAGCATAATCTTGGCTTCTGGCTTCCTATCCCAATTGTTGATGTTGCGGCAAGTTTCTTTACACAGAAACTAAATGTCGGAACATTGATGGAAGCAAAAACAACTGCTTTCGGTTTGAACGTAAGTAAACAATTTGGTTTTGCATTTTTGAATGTAACACCATACGGCGGATTTATGCTTGAATCTTCAAAAATGAATTTTGGTTACGACTTTGTTCCAAACTCTGCAAATCCAAACAATGTAGAACGTATTTCCTTTGAACTTGAAGGTGAAAATAAATCGCGCATCACAGTCGGTTTAAGTCTTCGCATTCTCGTTATTAACATCAATGCAGATTACAATATTGGAAAACAAAACTCTGCAACAGCCGGCGTTTTCTTTGCTTTCTAAAAATATAGTACCGCATAAAAAAGCCGCGTTGAACAAACGCGGCTTTTATATTTTAAATACGTTCCCTATATTTAAGAAAAAATTATTCCGTGAACTCTCGAGCATTATTCTTTTTCAGTTTTTTTATTTCATTGGGTTTCTGCGGTTGTTCATCCGACGAATCGAACTCGCCGTTAGAACGCGCGGCGGGATTATCTTCAAGCGCAAAAAATTTACTACAGCAAAATCAATTCAGCAAGGCAGAACAATTTTTCATTGAAGCTTCGGATATTCTCCGCAAGTCCAATAATTTTCAGCAGTATAATGAAATGCTAACGCAGCTTGCCCCGCTTCAAATGCAGCTTGGAAAATATTCATCCGCGCTCGAGCACTTTCAAACTTTGCGTGCCGCCGCAGATCAATCAAACGAATTGCAAACAATGCTGACAATCGGATATTTGGAATGGAAACTCGGCAGAACCGAAAAAGCTTTGCAGACACTCAATAAAACTTCGGAACGTTCGCAGCTGCTTACAAAATATGATATTGCAATTCAAGCAAAACTCCGCATTGCGGAAATATATCTAACAAAAAAAAATTACTCCCTAGCAGAACGGGAATTAAACGAGGCGGCGGTAATTGCCCAGCGAATAAATCAACCCAATGTTACCGCGTCTATCTATTCCGCACTTGGTATTACATATACTAAAAACGGCGACGACATAAAAGCAATTCAATTTTTTTCAAAAGCAGAAAAAATATATTTACACTCTCCTTCCATTGAATCAAAAACCGGTTTTTATTTGCACTATGGTAACGCTCTTTCGGAAATGGACGACGACGAAGCGGCTCTGCAATGCTTTCGTTATGTTCTTCGTTTAGAGCCATACAATCTTCATGCGTTGAACGGTATTGCAGAAATATATTTTTCTAATTTTGATTTTGCTTCTGCTGAAAAATATTTACTGCGCATTTATGAACGTTCCCGTGAAACAAACGATAATTTTGCCGCCGCATTTTCTTCCATCCGTTTAGGCGATTGTTCTCTGAAAGAATATGGAAAATATTTTCAGCAAAAAGATGTAATTCTCGCTCAGCAGCGATACGAACAAGCGCATACTATTTTTGCGCGAAACAACTTTCCTGCGGGCGAAGCGATAGTTGTTGCACGGCTTGCCGCATTAAAAGAATTACAGCGCGATAATACTGCGGCAATTGCTCTTTACAAACGCGCGTATGAATTGTTGGCAAAATTCAATGTACAGGAATTTCAAACAGCGCTTATTTTGTTCTCTCCAGAAAGCAAACAACATCAAAACAGTAAATGGATTGCAGCGCGGCTTATAGCGCTATTGCTGCAACAGAATAGATTTGAGGAGGCATATTCATATTACAGAAGAGAGCAAGAAAGCAATCTTCACAACCATAGTTTAAATTATTCCTTTACTGTACACGAACAGGAACAGCAAAAATTTCTCGCAGATTTTTATTCGCTTTCAGAGTTATTAACCGCAAAACAATCGGAACTTTTGCTGCAAACGCAGATTGAGCCGCGTTTTCGCTCGCGCGATTTTTCTTTGCAAAACTCAAACGGCATAGTGCAATTGCAAAATAAATTAGCGGCGTTGCAAAAAAACATCGCCGCACAGTTTCCACAAATGCATTTATTAACGGCATCGCATCTGCCGCAATCAATTCAAAATTTTATACCGGACGGCACAGTTTTGTTTGATTACTGTTTTATAGAAAATCAGGCATGGGTATTTATTTCGCGTTTCAATAAACCGATTGAAGCGGTAAAATTTTCTTCTTTTGGAAACAGCTTAATAGAAAAAATAAAAATTTTTATTCAATTACTTTCAGATAATTCTTCCGTTAACAAAAAATTGCAAATCAAAAATATGAGCGCGGAATTATATGGATTTCTATTGCAACCTGTCGAAGCATATATTGATGAACGATGCTGTATTGTTGTACCCGCAGATATCGCACAACTTCCGTTTCACGCGTTAACAAAAAACGGCAAACCTGTAATTGATATTGCTGAAATTTCATATCTTCCGGCTTCATCGTTTATTCTCTCAATTCCGGCGCCGCAAAAGATGTATCAATCAATTACAGCTTTGGGTTTCGCACAGGAATCGAAGTGGGGATTAGAATTTGAACTGCGCGAACTGCGGAGCTATTTTAGAACATCGTCAATTTTTGTTAACCAGCAGGCAACAAAAAAAAATCTTTTTGCCGGCGTTTCCTCGGCGCTGCAGCTTTCTACAATATTTAGTATCAACGAAAATTCACAATTCCAATTTGTTCTTTCTTCCGGCAATAATTCCGTTTTGGGCGCTGCTCAGCAAGTTTCTACGCTCGCGCAGCTGCAAAATTTTTCTACAATCAACATTACCAACATTGCAGAAAATTCTTTCGCGTTTGATTCTATATTGCCGATTACATTATTTTCCGGCAAAACGTCAAACTCTGTAATAAATCTCTCTCCCGTTTCTTCAAAACTGAACAAACGATTTAACGAATATTACTATTCAACGCTCTCTTCAACCAATAACGCAATGCAAGCATACCGGTTTGCAGTACGAAAACTTTCTACGGAAAAAGAGTTTTCCGATGATTTCAGCTGGGCTTCATATTTTTATTTTGGAAAATAATGCCGCTCTGCTTCCGTATGAAATTACAATTGTTGCAACACAGGAACAAAAAGATGCAGTGTTGTGGGTTGTTGTTCGGCATAAAATTGATTACAAATTTACCGCGCATCTTGGCGATACAATTTTGCGCAAACGAGGGCGGGAGCTGCAATAAAAAATTTTTTTTGAACGCAACGCGGAAATTCTCCGCGCGTCCGATAGAGAGTAAAACAAACAGACTTGCGCGCATTAGCGATGAAATGCGCAAACAATTTTCTGTTCAAGAAAAAGATTAGATATGATTTCGTATGATAGGAATTAAGAACCACGCCCAGATAAGACCGCCGAATGTTAATCCGGCAATAGAAACGATACCCCAAAAGACCATCCGCAATTCCGTTTTCTCATCGGCAGAATATTTGTATGCAAAATATCCTGCAACAATTCCCGCAATTAGCGAAACGCCTGAAAGCATTCCGAACACTGTGAAAACAATAGAATCAGGCATTAGTCTTCGCGCCGAACTTTTACGCTTCCCAAACTCGCCTCAACATAAATGTTAAGCTTCCCTTCCGTTTCATTGTAATTTTCCGTTTTGTAAACGCCCTTCCGCTGCATTTTAAATCCATCGCCAAGTTTAATGTTTGAAAGCCAGTTGTCTTCGTATTTTATCATTGCGCCGATATTTTTCGGAACAACAATTGTAATTGAACCGAGTCCGACTTCAATATCAACATCCGCTTCATTTTTTAATTTTCCGCCGAAGTTAAGATAATAACTTCCCACGCCGCCGGAAAATTTCATTCTGCGAAAATTTGCATTGCCAAGATTTTCGCCGCTGAACTTACTCACTCCCGTTTCAATTTTAAAATTTTTTATTTCTGTTTTGTTCGGTTCATCAAAAATAATTTTTGTAGAACTTGCGCCGGATTGTACGCTTAAATTTGAAATTGGAATGCCGCTGAAATTAAAAACGCTTTTTCCCGCGCCGAGTTCGGCGTCCACATCGTAGCGAATTTCATTGCTTAATTTTATGTACCACACATCGTATTCAAAATTAAAATCGCCCGCGTTTACGCTGACGCTTCCATCCTCTTTCTTTTCAGATTTTTCAGGAGTTAAGCCAATCTGCAAATCGCCGTTTTCTCCGCTTGCCTTATAGCGAATATCAAGTTTCGGTTTCTTCCCTTTTTTATCGGAGGAATAATAAACTGAAACAACTTTATTGCTTTCTCCTTTTGCAACATTCAAAGAACCAAATGCAGATTCCAACTTAAGATCAACATTTTTTTCGGCGGTGCGTTTTATTTCTTTGTTAATATCCTGCGCAGTCGCAATCAGCATTGGAACTGCGATACATACAATGTAAACGAAATGTAATGAACGTATTTTCATACTATGCCTCATTTTTGCGGGGCTGTTGTTCCATACGTATAAAAAGCGTTAAGAGTTGCATGAAAATAGGTTAATAATTTTGAATTTTTTTACGGAGTTTCTTATATAAAATTTCACGCGCGCGAAAAATATGCGCTTTCACTGTTCCCAGCGGAAGTTTTAGTTTATCGGCAATTTCTTGGTAATCCATATCGTCCGAGTGGCGCATAAGTATAACCTGACGGTATTTGTCAGGAAGCGATTCTATTGCATCGTTTAACAATTTGGATTTTTGCCCTTCAATCAATTCTTTGTCCGGTTCGTAGGAAGAATCGGGAATTTCAAATTGAAAATCGCCCTCTTTAGATTCAATCGGTTTATCAATGGAAAATGTAGCGAGTTTTTTCTTACGAATATAATCTATGCAGTTATTGGTGGCAATTTTAAACAGCCATGTAGAAAAAGCAAATTCCTCGTTAAAATTTTTCAGCGATTGAAATGCTTTAATAAACGCTTCCTGCGTTAAGTCTATTACTTCATCTTTATCATGCACCATTCTGTACAATAAATGATACACTTGGTCGTGATATTTTTGCATTAAAAGACGGTACGATGCCTGGTCGCCGCGAATTGCCGCTTTAATCAATTTAGAATCGTATGCGCGCGATTCTAATTTTCTTTTTGCGGCAATTTCTTCTTTTGTTTTTGGAACAATATTTTTTTCTTCTTCAGATTTTACTTTCGGCATTTCATTAGGTTCGCTGTGGTTTTAAGAAATTACTTAAAATTGAAAGCAGTTGCAAGAAATGGAATGGTATAAGAAAAGATTCTTCATTTTGTTTGTATTGAGATTGCAATGCTTTTTTTTTATACTATACCAGAATCTCTCACAAATTTCACTTCACGAAAGAAAAATCTTATGTCGGTTACTATTATTGTCGGCGCACAATGGGGCGATGAAGGCAAAGGAAAAATTGTAGATATGCTCGGCGATGAAATTGATATTGTTGCGCGATATCAAGGCGGAGCAAACGCCGGACACACAGTCTGCATTGGCGATAAAAATTACGTGCTTCATCTTATTCCATCGGGAATTTTTCATAAGCACGTTCAATGCGTTATCGGCAACGGCGTTGTAATTGATCCCGTTGCATTGATGGAAGAAATTGAAATGATAAAATCGTTTAAAATAAAAATTGACGGACGATTATTTATCAGCCACAATGCGCATCTTATTCTTCCTTTTCACAAACAGCTTGATAAAATCCGCGAACAAGGTTCGCACAAAATCGGAACAACAGGACGCGGAATCGGTCCTTCGTACATTGATAAATATATGCGCATCGGAATCCGCGTTGTTGATTTGTTGGATAGAAAAAATCTTGCAGACAAGCTGAAACAAAATATTGAAGAAAAAAATCAACTGCTGAAAAAAGTGTACGGCGCAGAGGGAATAAACATAGACCAAATTATCAGCGAGTATCAGGAATTTGATAAAAAAATTGATCCGTATGTAACCGATACGGCAGAGTTCTTAAACGCAGCGCTAAAAAAGAAAAAAAGAATTCTTGCCGAAGGGGCGCAAGGAGCGCTGCTGGATGTTGACCACGGAACATATCCGTTTGTTACATCTTCCAATCCGACAAGCGGCGGCGCATGCACAGGACTTGGAATTCCGCCGACTTCCGTAAAAAAAATTATCGGCATTGCAAAAGCATATTCAACACGAGTGGGCAATGGACCATATCCGACAGAATTAAACGATGCAACGGGCGAACAATTGCGGAAAATTGGACACGAATTCGGCGCAACAACCGGAAGACCGCGCCGCACCGGCTGGCTTGATATGGTTGCGCTGAAATATTCCATAATGATTAACGGAATTTCCGAAATAGCAATGACGAAGTTAGACGTGCTGGATGAATTTGATGAAATTAAAATTTGCACAGCATATAAAAAAGATGGGAAAGTTTTAAAACATTTTCCGACTGATGTTAAAACTTTAGAAAATATAGAACCTGTGTACAAAACATACAAAGGATGGAAAGAAAAAATTTCCGATATAAAAAAGTTAAAACAACTTCCCAAAAAAACCATTACCTATATTGAAACAGTTGAACAACTTTCCGGCGCAAAGGTTTCTATCGTTTCAGTCGGCGCGCGCCGCGACCAAACTATAATTCGATAATTAGTATTGCCGCCGCATTTTTTTTGCGGCGTTATTTTTAAAATATGAAGCTAAATACACGCAGTCCGAAAACCGGAAAAATAAAAATAGCGCTTCTTTTTGCAGCCGTTCTAATAATTATTCCTACGCTTCTTTTCACGCATAATCTTGTACTTAAACTGCAGAAAAAAGAACGCGAGGTTGCTTCGCTCTATGCAAAATCGCTGGAATATGTTGCCAACAGCACTGCGGTCGGCACGGATTACACATTTATCTTTACGGAAATTATCAGCTCCATTGATTTTCCCATCATTCTCAGCGACGCAAGCGATTCGGTAATTTCTACCGCAAAAAATATTGAAATAGACAGTACTCTTTCTGTTGAAAAAAGAGAAAAAATTTTGCGCGAGCTTATTGTTGAGATGGATAAAATCAATAATCCAATAAATGTAACATTTCAAGATACAATAATTCTCAGCCGCCTTCATTACGGCGAATCTCCGCAAATTGTACAGCTTCGCTGGCTGCCGTATATTGAAATTGGAATTGCATCGCTTTTTATACTTGTCGGCTACATCGGTTTTAGTTACATAAAGCGGAGCGAACAAAGCAATATTTGGGTTGGAATGGCGCGAGAAACGGCTCACCAGCTCGGCACGCCGCTGACAAGCATTATGGGATGGATTGAACTGCTGAAAATGCAGGCGGCTGGTAATTACAAAATTCTTGATACCATTTCCGAATTTGAAAACGACGTGCGGCGATTGAACAAAGTTGCCGATAGATTTTCCAAAATCGGTTCAAAGCCGGATTTAAGGAGCGAAAATCTTTCAGAAGTAATTCAGCATGTAATACAATATTTTGAACGCCGCATTCCTCAAATGGGGAAAAAAGTTGATATAACAATTACCGCGTCTAATAAAGTTTATGCAAAAATAAATATTGAACTTTTTGAATGGGTGCTGGAAAATTTGGTAAAAAATGCTTTAGACGCTATGGAAGAAGGGAAAGGAAAAATTATATTTACAGTAACACAAGAACACTCCGCTGCAGTTATTGACGTTAAAGATTCCGGGAAAGGAATTGAAGCGGCGTATCATAGTGATGTTTTTCGTCCGGGATTTTCTACAAAAAAACGGGGCTGGGGTTTGGGACTTTCACTTTCAAAACGAATCATCGAATCGTATCACAAAGGGAAAATTTTTGTAAAAGAAAGCAAACCCGGCGAAGGAACAACGTTTAGAATTGTGTTGAAGTAGGTATTTGCGACAATTGAAAAATAATTTTTAGATTGACTCCATCTGCCGCTGTTCAACAGATTTATAGACTTGCTAAATCTTAGAGATTTGGCAAGTCTATATAAGTTTAGAAATTTTAATGTTTTGGTTTAAATACATTCCAACCGATTAAACTTCCGAGAACAGAAAAAAGCGTATTCGGTATGATGTACGCAAATATTGCAAAGAAAGAGCCGATAACGCTCGGTTTGGCATAGCGCGCTTCTTCAATAATATTATCAAACTCCGGCGGAAATTCTACATTCATACTGTTCACAATGCGAAGCATCATATCCAGAGCAATATTTCCGAACAATAAATCTACAAGATATTGAATTACCACTGCGGCAACGGAAGCAATAATTCCCGAAAGTACGCCGAGACGTACGCAATCGTGCAATGTTAATTGATCCATTTCCGGCGTAATTTCCTTTTGATATAAAATAACAGAAAGAAATCCGCCAAGTAAAACGCCGGCACAGCAAAAGCAATTGATTAAATTTAACCCGGGAATTGCCCACAATGTTGCAATCAGCAATCCGCCGTACAGAGAAGGAATAAGTTTATCAGGTTTTGTCTGCATATTTTTTTCTAGTAAATATTTTTTGTGAAAGAGAAATTTTAACCGCTTGCAGTAAACTTTCTGCAAGCAAAAGCGCAGAACCAAATCCGAATACTGCGCCGGTAACAATACGCGAAAAGTTTGAGCTTTGTACAATTCCAAAGGTATTAAGCATGGCATCTATAACCATAGGCGCAGAAATAAAAATTAACGAAATAATAAAATTTTTATTCCAGCGCAGTCCAATCTTCAGAGCTATTACACCGATAAAGAAACTATAATAAATTGACGTACAGCGAATACAGACTGCAAATGAATATCCGCCGATGTGAAAAGAGTGCGAATCGAACTGGTGGCACACCACGCCGTAAAACGAATATATAAATTTACTTATGCCGGGAAATTCGTACAATGCAAACAACGGCGCAAGAACAATTCCCGCGCACCACAAAAAAGCCGCCAGAAGCAGAATTACAATTTCTTTTTTCACAGCACAATAATAATGGAAAGTCGGCACAGAAGCAATTTTTGAAAATAAAGATTGACAAAATACTTTGGTCTTCGTACACTCTTTGCAACAAAAAGAAAGGAAACTGTATGAAAAAAATCTTCTTCGTGCTGCTTGCGCTAACTGTACCGCTTGCGGCACAAAATAATGTTGTAAAAGATTTGGTCGTCGAGGCGGATAAATATTCAACGATTGAGTTTAACAATCAGAAAGCATTAGAAAAATTACAGCAAGCAGAAAAATTAGAATCAAATAATTACGACGTATTATGGCGGCTGAGTCGCGCGTATGTTGATATTGGAGAACATCTTCCGAATAAATCTGATAAAGAAAAAGAAAAACAGTTAGAGTATTATCAAAAATCTCTTGACTATGCGTCTAAGGCAATTACTGCAAATCCAAATCTACCGGATGGATATGTACGGCGCGCAATTGCAAACGGACGAGTTGCATTATTCAAAGGCGTATGGAGCGCAGTTGATTTTGTAAAACAAACAAAAGCAGATTGTGAAAAAGCAATTTCACTCGATCCGAATCATGCAGCGGCGTATTATGTGCTTGGAAGAACACACGCCAAACTTTGTGAAAAACCAAAAATGGTGCGCTGGCCTTTAGGACTCGGCTGGGCAAATATGGAAGATGCTATTAAGAATTTTGAAAAAGCAATTTCGCTGCGACCAAATTTTGCTATGTACCGATTAGATGCGGCAAGAACATATATTGAACTTGATAATTTTGCGAAAGCAAAAGAATATCTGGCGTTAACAGCCGCGTTAGAAAAACAGGATGAAGATGATGACCAATTTAAAAAGGAAGCTAAGGAATTGTTAGAAACTATAAAGAATAAAAAATAAAAATTATTACGAAAAAAATCTCGAC
>CAYXEE010000034.1:0-13048 GCA_964463935.1 uncultured Chitinophagaceae bacterium
TCCGCCCGCTTCGCGCACTAACAACGCGCCTGCCGCTTTGTCCCACGGATTCAGAAAAACTTCCCAATATCCGTCAAGCCGGCCGCAGGCAATATACGCTAAGTCGAGCGCGGCGGAACCGAGCCGGCGGATTCCCTGCGCTTCTGGCAGAAAATTAACAAAATGTTCAATTACATGCTCGGGATTTTCTTTTACGTTGTACGGAAAACCGGTTACGAGCAAACTATTAATAAGAGTATCAACGGATGAAACTTTAATTTTTTTTCCGTTAAGAAAAGCCCCTTTTCCTTTTTCTGCGGAAAACGTTTCATCACTGTTCGGGTCGTAAATTACCCCGCAGATAATTTCCCCTTTGTGTTCAACGCCGATTGTAACGGCGTAAATTGGAAATCCGTGCGTATAATTTGTTGTCCCGTCTAACGGATCAATAATCCAGCGGTATTCCGATTTCAAATCGTGCGCGCCGGATTCTTCTCCTAAAATATCGTGATTCGGAAAATGACTGCGGATTTTTTTTATTATCAACTCTTCGGAGTGTTTGTCTATTTCCGTTACAAGATTTGTTTCTTCTCCTTTTTTCCGTTCAATATTTTTTATTTTGCCGATGTTATATTTAAGAAATTTTCCCGCTTCAAGCGCGGCTTCAATTGCAATGGAAAGCATAAAATCCTTATTCAGTAGATGCTATTTGAAGATACAGAATAAACTTTCTTCGGTCAATTCGCATTACAATTCTTTAATTGAAAAGTTAACATATTGGAAGTACATTATCCAATCCCTGCAAAGATTTTACAAAAATTCATGTAATTTTTCGTAAGAGTACAATAAAAATCTAAAACGTGGAAATCTAATGCCTGACTTGATAAAACTTATAGCGCAATCACTTTCCGCACAAGAAACATTCCGTGCACAATGGGAATCATTTAACGATGATGATTCCGTACGCCTTTCCATTGAAAAGGCATCAACCATATTACAGGAATTGCAGGAACGATTAAATGATAATTATCCGTTTTTTCATCCACGCTATGTTGGGCAGATGCTAAAACCGCCGCATCCGTTTGCAATGGCGGCGTATGTAATGGCAATGCAGATAAATCCCAACAATCACGCGTTAGATGGCGGACCGGCAACAGCAAAAATGGAAATGGAAGTAATAGAACAATTTGCCGCAATGTTTGGCTGCAAGGAACATCTCGGACATCTTACTTCCAGCGGAACAATTGCAAATCTTGAAGCGCTTTGGGTTGCGCGTTCAATTCATCCCGATAAGAAAATTGCATTTTCTTCATCTGCGCATTACACACACAGACGAATGTGCGAAGTGATCGGCGTTGAATCAATTGAAATTCCATCCAGCGATAATGGAAAAATGAATCTTAACGCCTTAGAGCAAGAATTACAAAAAGGAAATATCGGAACTGTTGTTGCAACGCTCGGCACAACAGGACTTGGCGCAGTTGATCCGCTGCACGAAATACTTTCTCTTTGTAAAAAACATGGCGCGCGCGTTCATGCGGATTGTGCATACGGCGGATTTTTTACACTTCTTGCCCATGCGCCTGAACCAATTATTGATCCAAATCCGTTTCTTGCATTAAAAGATGCAGACAGCATTGTTGTTGATCCGCACAAACACGGATTGCAGCCGTACGGATGCGGTTCAATTCTTTTTAAAGATCCTTCTGTGGGAAAATATTACAAACACGATTCGCCGTACACATATTTTACGTCAAAAGATTTGCATCTCGGTGAAATCTCGTTAGAATGTTCCCGCGCAGGCGCCGCTGCTGCGGCATTGTGGGCAACGCTGAAATATTTTCCGCTGCATTATTCAAACGGACTTGGAACAATATTAACACAAACGCGCGAAGCAGCATTATTGTGGAACGAAGTAATAAATAAATCAAAAAAGTTTATTATGTTTACCGAACCGGAACTTGATATTGTAACATTTTTCTCCGTTACGGAAAAATTTTCTTCCGATTCAACTTCAGAAGCTTCGCGCAGAATATTTACCGAAGGAATGACAAAAAAAGAAAAACCGCTTTATCTCGCCACATTTGTAGTTGATTCGCAAAGCATCAAAAATAAATTTCCAGAATTTTCTATCACCTCAGAAAAAACAACTATTCTTCGTTCCGTCTTAATGAAACCGGAACAAAAAAATTTTGTGGCGCAGTTTGTAAAAGAGTTGGAAGAACTTGTTGAGGAATAACCATTGAATAGAAATATAAACAAAATACTACAGCTCATAGATATGGCATTGTTCCAGATACGTTTTGTTCTATTGCATTTTAATGCTCTTTAAGCCGAGATGTTTTTCAAAAGGAATAAAATCTTTATTGTTATGAAGCAGTATAAAATTATTTTCAATGCAGAATGTTGCAATAATACCGTCAATAGATTTACGGATAGTAATTCCTTTTTTGCGAAGAAAACGATAATTTTCTGCGCTTTTCATTGCAATTTTTTCGCCGCAAATATTGTAACACGGAAAATTTCTTAAAACTGTTTTTGCTTGCTCAAAATCTTTATTCTTGCGGAATCCCTGCAAAACCTCAGTCAATACATAATCCCCAATAACAGTTATTTCTATGCCGAGAGTCTGGTGCAGATATTGAACCTGCCAATTTTCATTTCCATTGAAATAATCAATAAGCACAGAACTATCGAGAAAGATCATCGCATTTCCCGAATGCTTTCGAGATTCCCTTCCCAGCGCAGTTTGCCGCGTAGTCTTTTCAATTTTTCTTGACTTTTAATCTGCACAAGTAATTTCAATGCTTCTTCTACAACTTCTTTTTTTGTCAAATGACCGGACGTTTTCAATGCTGCAGACATCAATTTGTCATCAATAACAATATTTGTTCTCATAATTATTCGCGTGTGTATGAATTATTTTAAATATACACATTACTTTTTACATAACAAAAAAAAGATGGAGTCCGCTTCTAAAGTGGACTCCACCTTTGCAACTGATTATTCTGTAAAGTTGGAGTGTTAAAAATATTACCGTATCAATTTCTTGTAATGGATTCTGTGCGGTTGGTCGGCGGCGATTCCTAATTTCTTGCGGCGGTATTCTTCGTACTCGGAATAATTTCCGTCGAACCATTCCACAGAAGAATCTCCTTCAAACGCAAGAATATGCGTTGCGACGCGGTCAAGAAACCACCTGTCGTGCGAGATAATAACTGCGCAGCCGGCAAATTCTACTATCGCTTCTTCCAGCGCGCGGAGCGTGTTTACATCAAGATCGTTAGTCGGTTCATCCAGTAAAAGAACATTTGCTTCTTCTTTCATTACTTTTGCCAAATGAACGCGGTTGCGCTCGCCGCCGGAAAGCTGTGTAACAAGTTTCTGCTGGTCGCCGCCGCTGAAATTGAATCGCGCAACATACGCGCGCGAATTTACTTCTCGCGTTCCGAACCGAAGCAATTCTTCGCCGCCGGAAATTTCTTCCCACAATGTTTTGTTCGGATCAAGCGGGCGGTTCTGATCTACGAATGCAAGTTTTACCGTTTCGCCGATTGTAATAATTCCAGAATCCGGTTTTTCCTGTCCCGTAATCATTTTAAAGAGCGTAGTTTTTCCCGCGCCGTTCGGACCGATGATGCCGATAATTCCGCCGGGAGGAAGATCGAAATTCATATTTTCGTACAAAATATTTTCGCCGAACGCTTTCGAAACTCCTTCGGCTTTAATAACAACATTGCCGAGTCTCGGACCCTTTGGAATAAAAATTTCTATTTCTTCATTTCGCTTTTCATGTTCATCGGAAAGCATTTGCTCATAAGCGGCTATACGCGCCTTGCTTTTTGCATGTCGTCCCTTCGGATTCATCCGCACCCATTCCAATTCTTTCTTCAACACGCGCTGGCGTTTTGATTCTTGCTTTTCTTCAATTTCTAAGCGTTTTTGTTTTTGCTCAAGCCATGAAGAATAATTTCCTTCAAACGGAATTCCTTCGCCGCGGTCTAATTCTAAAATCCATCCTGCTACATTATCAAGAAAATATCTGTCGTGCGTAACCGCAATAACTGTTCCCTTGTATTGTCCGAGATGCTGCTCAAGCCAGCCGACAGATTCTGCATCAAGATGGTTTGTCGGTTCGTCAAGTAAAAGCACATCCGGTTCTTGCAACAGCAATCGGCACAACGCAACACGGCGTCGTTCTCCGCCCGATAAAACTTTTATTGAAGTTTCTCCCGGAGGGCAACGCAACGCATCCATCGCTTGTTCTAGTTTACTGTCTAAATCCCACGCATTCAAGTGATCAATTTTTTCTTGAAGATTTCCTTGTTTCTCTAAAAGTTTGTCAAAATCTGCATCAGGGTCGGCAAACTTTGCGGTGATTGTTTCATATTCTTTCAATAAATTTACCGTGTCTTGAACGCCTTCTTCAACAATTTCCTTCACAGTTTTATTCGCATCAAGTTCCGGTTCCTGCGGAAGATAACCGAATGTAATTCCTTTCTGCACATTTATCGTTCCGAGATAATCTTTATCAACACCTGCAATAATTTTCAGTAATGTAGATTTTCCTGCGCCATTTAATCCCAACACGCCGATTTTTGCACCATAAAAGAACGAAAGATAAATGTCTTTCAATACCTGTTTATTTGGTTTATGAACTTTTCCGACACCAATCATCGAAAAAATTATTTTATTGTCGCTCAATGCTTTCCCTTTCAAAATTTTATGAGACAATATACAAAAAAGTAAATTGTGAATGAAAAAGGATATAAGTTTGACAAATTAAAAATTGATTTAATCGAAAGAACTTTTCGATGCTTTTCCGAAAGTTCATGTTGTGTGAAAAGACAAGCATGGTCATGTTGTGCGAAGTTCGCATTTGGGGGGCGTAGCGAAACATCCATTATTCTAATGGATTCTCCCGAAGGGATAGCTTCGCCATTCATCCCGTTTTGCGGGATTCAGAATGACTTGATTCAGATGATGGTTTTCACACCGTCTGACTTCTTCAGAGCCGTGAGGAAATTTATTTTAAGGAAGGTTACACGAGTGTTAGAATTACGTTTCCCACTTTTTGACCGGATTCTACATACGTGTATGCTTCAACAATTTGTTCAAGTTTATATCGTCTGTCAATCAGCGGTTTAAATTTGTTCTTTTCAACTAATTCCTTTAGGAACAGCACATCATTTTTGCTGATTGTTGGTAGCGGAAATAACACCCGCTTGCTAGAAGAAAAGATTGATGCAAGAGCCAGAAATACATTTTCTCCGTTTTTCCCAAGTTCCGTTGAAATATAAATTCCATTTTCGTTTAAGATTGGTTTACATTTTCCAAAAGAAGTTTTTCCGACTGCATCAAATATAAAATCATACCGCTCGTCAGTTTTCGTAAAATCGCTTGTCATATAATCTATTACAAAATCTGCGCCGAGCGACTTTACGATGTCAACATATTTTGTTCCGCAAATAGCCGTAACACGCGCGCCAAAATATTTTAGTAATTGAACAGCCGCCGAACCGATTGATCCTGTTGCTCCGTACACCATAACATTTTGTCCCGCTTTCACTTTTGCGGCGCGAATATCGCACAATGCGTAATGTCCCCCTTCGGTAATTGCGGCGGCTTCTTCAAATGTTACATTCTTTGGAATTATTGCAATTGCATCATTTTCGCGCATTGTCATATATTCTGCGTGAGCGCCAAAATGTATGTCGTTGTATCCAAAAACCGCATCTCCAATTTTAAATTGTGAAACATCAGCGCCGGTAGATTCAATAATGCCGGCAAATTCATTGCCGAGAGTTTGCTGCTTTGGTTTTAAGATTCCGCTGAACAGCCGCGAGATAACATATTCTGCGCTGCGAAAGCCGCTATCTGTGCGGTTAACGGTAGCGGCGTGAATTTTTATGAGAACTTCATTTTTTTCGGGTTTCGGTTTGGAGATTTCTTTAATAGAAACTACTTCAGGGGAACCGTAACGGGTGTGAACTGCTGCTTTCATTTTTTCTCTTTCTTCATGTTTTTTCAAATATACTGCATAGGCGGATGGAATGTTTCATAAAAAATGCTTTGTATTGCATATCGTACAGTTGTTGTGTATTTTCATAAAAATTAACGGAATGTACCAACCGAACAAGAAAAAAAACCGCTATGGATCAAACATTATTAACCTTAGAAAATCTCCGTTTTAATTCCGCATTTAAATATGTGCCGGATAATAATTTAGCAGCAATACTTCGGATGTGCAAAGAAGAACGTTTTGCTGCGAATACGATAATTTTTCAGGAAAATACGCGAGGGGAGCGTATCTATTTAATTCTTGAAGGCCGCGTAAAAATTTCTAAAGTAACAAAATACGGCGCTGAAACAATTCTTGCATACTTAAGCAAAGGAGATTTTTTCGGCGAAATGGAATTGTTAGACGACCAGCCCCGTTCTGCACGCACAACTTCTGTTGATAATACTGTTTGCGCAAGTATGAGTAAGCAGGATTTTGACAATATGCTTAAAACAAATAATATTATTCAATTAAATATTCTTCGGCATGTTGTGAAACGTTTGCGAAGCGCGGATGGCGCAATTGTAAATGAACTTGACCGCACGATTGAACTTTCCAAACAGCATATTAATAGATTAAACATTTTAATTGAAGCGGCGAAATCTGTTAACTCAACGCTCGACCTTGATAAACTGCTTGATGTAATTTTACAGACTGCAATAAAATCAATTCAAGCCGACCGAGGTACATTGTATCTTGTTGATGAATTGAAAGGCGAAATTTGGTCGAAACTTCTAACCGGTTCCGAAGTAACGGAAATTCGTCTGCCGCTTGGCAAAGGTCTTGCCGGATATGTTGCGCAAAAAGGGGAAGTAGTTAATATTCCCGATGCGTACAACGATCCCCGTTTTAACCCTGACTTTGACAAGAAGACCGGCTACCGAACCAATAATATGCTTACCATGCCAATGCGCAACCGCGATGGAAAAACAATCGGCGTATTTCAAATGTTGAATAAAAAAGGGGGACCGTTCAATCAGCAGGATGAAGAATTTTTAAACGCACTTTCCATACACGCATCAATCGCAATTGAAAATGCGCGGCTGGCGCAGGAAATGGTAAACAGCGAACGACTTTCTGCAGTAGGAAGAATGGCAAGCACAATTATTCACGACATTAAAAATCCGATGGGAACGCTTCGCGTGTATGCGCAAGTGATGAAGAAAAAAGGAGGGAACGAAGAAGTTTCCAAACTTGCGGATGAAATGATTCATCAAGTTGACCGCTTTGTGAATATGGCGCAGGAAATTCTAGATTTCAGTAAAGGGGTAAGCTCTACAAATATTGAAGAAGCTGAATTCGGAGATGTAATGGAAGGAGTTCTTCTGTTTATTGAAAAAGATTTAACGAAAGCAAATGTGCAGTTGAATCGTAAACTTAATTTCAAAGGGAAAGTAAAACTCGATCAAGATAAAATGGTGCGAGTATTTTACAATATTGCAAGTAATGCGCGCGATGCAATGCCGAACGGCGGCACGCTTACAGTTTTAACCGAAGATATCGGCGGAATGGTAAAAGTAGAATTTACCGATTCCGGAACAGGTATGCCGGAAGAAGTGAAACGCAGAATTTTTGAGCCGTTTGTTACGTACGGAAAAAAACACGGCACTGGACTTGGAATGTCCATTGTTAAAAAAGTTATAGACGATCACAAAGGTAAAATTGAAATAGACAGCGAACTTGGCAAAGGAACAACAATCCGAATGATGCTGCCGGCTGTAAGTTCGTAATTTTTTCAACGCATTGTATGGCTCTATCACTATGAAAGCGCTCTATCAAACATATCAACATTTTCACGCGCCGGAAATTTACGGCGAACATTGGTTCAATTCTGAACCGATTTTTATTCGTGAATTGCAAGGAAGACCGACGCTGTTGTTCTTTTGCGATAGAACGTCGCATCAATCGCAGCAACTGCTTCCGTTTGTTAACGGTATGCACGCGCTGTATTATGAATACGGTTTAACATGTATCGGAATTCATTCGCCGGAATTTTCATTCGGAAAAAATCCGAAAAAAATTGAAGAGTGGATAAAAAAAGAGATGATTTTTTTTCCGGTGGTAACCGATAATGAACGCCCGATTGCTAATGCGTACAGAATTTCTTCCGTTCCCGCTTTCTGTTTGATAGATAACAAAGGGGATGTGTACGATACTATTTTAAAATCATTTTCACCGGAACGGATAGAGCGTTCCGTGCAGTATTTGCTTCGTCAATCCGGCTACCGCGGCGAACTGCCGATTCTGTTGAATCCTGCCCGCGACACGCGGTATCTGATGGCGGGAGAAATTGTGCGTGAAATTTTTATGGGATATTTTCATGGCGCGCTCGGAAATCCTGAAGGATACAATCCTGAACTTCCTTCGCAGTATGAAGATCCAAAAATTTATTTTACTGGAAAATTTTACGCAAACGGAAATTGGCGCGCGGAGCGAAATGCTTTTCTATTGGAAGAAGGAGATAAAGCGGGATATGTCGTCTGCCAAAGCGAAGGAGACGAAATGACGCTTCTTGCAGGAAGCGAAACAAAAACTACAATTAAAATTGAAAGCGATGACGAACCGTTGAGTATTTTAAATATGGGAGATGATGTACAAAAAGATAAACAAGGCAATACATTTATTGTTGTTGATGAACCGCGCCTCTTTTCTGTGATAAAAGGAAATAACGCCGAATCTCACACAGTAAAATTTATCCCGCAAAATTTCGGCGTGCGATTTTATATGCTTACCTTCGAAAGCGCTTCGGCGGCAGAGAATGAGTCGCTTTGCTCCGAATCATTCCGCAATAACTAAATTCTTATGACGACGAGAATTACTTCTCTTTTTACAATAGAACATCCGATTATTCAAGCCGGAATGGTGTGGGTTTCGGGATGGAAACTTGCAAGCGCAGTTTCAAATGCAGGCGGACTCGGACTTATCGGCGCCGGATCAATGAAACCGGATGTACTCCGCGAACACATACAAAAAACAAAATCGGTTTCAGATAAATCTTTTGGCGTTAACATTCCTCTTTTGCGCGGCGATGTTGACGATTTGATTTCTGTAATTCTTGAAGAAGAAGTAAAAATTATTTTTACATCTGCCGGACATCCGGGTCGGCATATTGAAAAATTCAAAAAAAATAATTGCGTTGTTGTTCACGTTGTTGCAAATGTTAAGCAGGCGCAAAAGGCGCAGGAAGTCGGCTGCGATGCAATTGTTGCCGAAGGATTTGAAGCGGGGGGACACAACGGCATCGATGAAATTACAACGCTCGCGCTTGTTCCTCAGGTTGTTGATGCGGTACAAATTCCCGTTATTGCCGCCGGAGGGATTGCCGAAGGACGCGGAATGCTGGCGGCGTTTGCGCTCGGCGCCGAAGCGGTGCAAGTGGGAACAAGGTTTGCCGCAACTGTGGAATCTTCCGCGCATGAAATATATAAACAAAAAATTGTTGAAGCTGCGGACGGCGCAACAATTTTAACGTACAGAAATATTGCGCCGCTTCGCGCTATGAAAAATCCGTTTATGTCCGGCGTGCAAAAAGAAGAATTGGAAAACGGAATGACGCGCGAGCGGATGATGGAATTGCACGGCAAAGGAAGAGAACGCAAAGGAATCTTTGAAGGAAATTGGGAAGAGGGAGAATTTGAAATGGGGCAAAGTTCCGGTTTAGTAAAAAATATTTCTACCGCAAAAGAAGTTATTGAATCAATCATAAATCAATTTCAAGAGGGCAGAAAAAAGCTTGTTGACATTTGAAGAAAATAGCCGGCAAAGAAAAATTATTACCACATCGTTATTTGATTTATTTAAAGTCGGTCCCGGACCTTCAAGTTCGCACACAATTGGACCGATGAAAGCGGCGTATGATTTTCTTCAACGTATAAATTTTCTTTCATCTGAAAAAATTTCTTCAGAATGCAAACTTACCATTATTTTGTACGGTTCGCTTGCCGCAACAGGCAGGGGACACGGAACCGATCGCGCAATTCTTGCCGGACTTTTAGGAAAACTTCCCGAACAATGCGAACCGCTCTGGTTTTCTTCGCTGCTGTTGAATGAAAATGAGAAATACGAAATTCAACTCTGTGGAAAATCCATTTCATTCTCTTCTACCAATATTCGTTTTGAACATGGACGATTTGATGTACCTCATCCTAATACGATGCAAATAGAATTAGCGAATGGGAATGAAATTCTTGCGTACGAAGAATATTATTCCATCGGCGGCGGATTTATTGTGCGAAAAGGCGAGGAGCGCAATTCTGCCGACGAAAAGAATCCGCTTTTTCCGTATTCCACAATGGAAGAATTGAAAGAGCATTTGGAAAAACAAAAAATTTCTTTTGCAGAATTGATTCTTGAAAACGAAATGTCGCTTACTGAAATGGCGCGCTACGAAATTTTTGCTAAGATTGATGCAATTCTAGATGTTATGCACAATGCTGTGAAACGAGGATTAGAAACCGAAGGCGTTCTTCCCGGAACGGTGCAATTAAACCGCAAAGCAAAATCGTTGTATAAAAAAGCGCAGGAACTTTCCCGCGCGCAAGATTCATTCCTTATTTTTCTTAATGCATATTGCGAAGCGGCTTCCGAAGAAAATGCAGCGGGAAATATTGTTGTAACTGCGCCGACTTCCGGCGCTTCGGGAGTAATTCCCGGAATTACATATCTGCTGAAACATCATTTTCATTACGACCAGCAAAAACTGCGCGAAGGACTTCTTGTTGCCGCGGCAATCGGATTTCTTGTAAAACATAACGCCAGCATTTCCGGCGCGGAAATGGGCTGTATGGGAGAAATTGGAACGGCAAGCGCAATGGGAGCGGCGATGCTTTCATACTGTTCGGGCAGCGATGTAGATACAATTGAAGCGGCGGCGGAAATTGCGATTGAACATCATCTGGGAATGACGTGCGATCCAATCGGCGGATATGTGCAGATTCCCTGTATTGAGCGGAATGCAATGGGAGCTGTGAAGGCGTACAACGCATTTCTTCTCGCTTCTTCCGGCAATCATGCGTATCAAAAAATTTCATTAGACAGCGTCATAAAAGTAATGAAAGCAACAGGAGACGATATGTCTAAAAAATACAAAGAAACCTCCGAAGCGGGATTAGCATTAAGTACAACGGAATGCTAACCATACAAGAATAGTTTAAATAAATTTTTTCATTTTCCCCCTTGACATTAAATCTTTAAAATCTTAAGTTAACGGTAAAGTAAGCGATGCAGTTTTAATTAAGTTTAACAGTTACCAACAATCATTTTATAAGCGTATGAAACTAATAACGACCTTTTTTTTGCTCTCCATAGTATCTTGCTCCATTCTAAGCGCTTCATCTCCCGCAGGTTGGAATGATGCACAGATAATTCTTAAAAGAATTACCCCGCCAAAATTTCCTCAGCGTAGTTTTTCAATTCTTTCATTCGGCGCAAAAAATAACGGAACAACGGATTGTACCGAGGCAATTCGCATTGCCACTGATTCCTGCAATAAAGCCGGCGGGGGAAAAATAATTTTTCCGGCGGGAGAATATCTTACCGGACCGATACATCTGAAAAGTAATGTGAATCTCCATTTGGAAAAGGGAGCAGTGGTAAAATTTATTACTGATCCAAAAAAATATTTACCGCTTGTATTTACTCGTTACGAAGGTATGGAATGTTACAACTACTCGCCGCTGATTTATGCATACGAACAGGAAAATATTGCCGTAACCGGCGAAGGTGTTTTTGATGGACAAGGCGCGACTGATAACTGGTGGACGTGGAAAGGGAAAGAAGAATACGGATGGAAAAAAGGAATGCCGAATTCCAAAAATGCGCGCAACAAACTTATGAAAATGGTGGAAGATAATGTTCCTGTTGCTGAGCGCATTTTCGGCGAAGGTTCGTATCTCCCGCCGAATTTCATTCAACCGCACAAGTGCAAAAATGTTCTTATCTCCGGCGTAACATTTCTCAATTCTCCAATGTGGTTCATTCATCCTCTGCTCTGCGAAAATGTTATTGTTGAAAACGTAACTGTACGCGGACACGGTCCGAATAACGACGGATGCAATCCCGAATCCTCCAAAGATGTGTTGATAAAAAATTGCATGTTTGATACCGGAGACGATTGTATTGCTATAAAATCGGGAAGAAATAACGACGGCAGACGAATAAATGTTCCGAGCGAGAATATTATTATTCAAGATTGTACAATGAAAGACGGACATGGCGGCGTTGTTATCGGCAGTGAAATTTCCGGCAGCGCAAGAAATGTATTTGTTGAAAATTGCGAAATGAGCAGTCCGAATCTTGACCGCGCGCTGCGATTTAAGACGAATTCCGTGCGCGGCGGTGTAATTGAAAATTTCTTTGCGCGCAACATTACCGTCGGCGAAGTTGCTGAAGCCGTAGTTCTTGTAGATTTTTATTATGAAGAAAAAGATTCCGGTCCGCACACGCCGATATTACAGAATATTTTTATTGAAAATGTTACTGCAAAAAAAGGTCGATACGGATTTTTTATTAAAGGATACGAACGCTCTCCGATTACTAATGTACAGGCGGTAAATTGTAATTTTACCGGCATTGAAAAAGGAAATGTTTTTGAAAATGTAAAAAATTTTTCGTTTAACAAAGTATTTGTTAACGGAATAAAAGTCGAAACTCCCAAAAAATAATGTTATGAAAAAACTTTTTATTCTTTCGCTTATTATTGTTTCACAATTGTTTTCTGCCGACGTAAAAAAGAAATCGCCGTGGTCGGTTCGCCTTGCGGATAATTTTATTACGCTTTGCCCCGATACGATTGTGTACGCAGATGAAGAAAAATCTAAGAAATGGAATTACGAACAAGGTTTAATACTGGAAGCTATGTATCAAGCGTATTTTCATACCAACAATGCCCGCTATTTAAATTATATTAAGAAAAATCTCGATCATTATATAAAGGATGATGGTTCGATTGCCACATATAAAATAACCGAGTATAACATAGATAATATTACGCCGGGGAAAGCCGCCATA
>CAYXEE010000035.1:0-10721 GCA_964463935.1 uncultured Chitinophagaceae bacterium
TTTCAACCTTCCTGCCAATATCCGCGCGGTTCTAATGTGGAGCATATTGCTCTCGCAGGAATTTGGATTGGAGCTATTTCACAAAAAGACGGTCAACCGCATGTTTCAACCGCGGCAACCGATGTGAACCCTGGTTTAGGACAGAGCGTTACTCTTGGCTATGAATTAACAAATGCACCTGGCGCAACTATTGTAGAACGTTCGTCGCTTCCGCTCAATCAATATTTTAAACTTGGTTCAATCAGCCATCAAGATTTTGTGATGGATTTTTGCGATACAAACCGCCGTTCCGGTAACGATACAATTCCCGAACATGTTCCGCTTGGATTAGCAATTCATTTAGAAAGTTATGCGTGGAATTTTCCTTTTGCAGATAATTTTGTTCTTCTAAATTATACCATTAAAAATGTCGGCAAAGATACATTGTTGGATATGTATGTCGGTTTGTGGGATAATTCGGTTGTTCAGAATATAAATCTTTCCGGTACGGGCGTTACGGGGCATATGGGCAAAAATTATTTAGACACACTGCGGATGATGTACACATACGACCATAACGGCGCATTTATTACTAGTACAAATGTTAGAACTGTAACAAATACATATCTTGGAATTAAATTGCTTGGCGCAACGCCGTTTCCGAGAAAAGATTCTGCAAGCGGATACTATTACTATAACACTCTTATTGATTCGCTCGGTGATTTAACGAAAAATACTTTTTACAATGCATGGCAGTTTAACAGCCAATCAAATCAATATTCTCAATTTTGGTTTCCGAATACGGAAGACAAAAAATATACTCGCTTAAAAGAATCGCTTCCTGCGGATTATATTAAAGTGCTTAATTTGGAAAGCAGCACGCTAGTCAATGGAATTCCGGGACAAGCGCCGAATAGTTTTATTGATTTACTTTCCGTCGGTCCGTTTACCGCATTAAAGCCGGGAGACAGTATCAATATATGTTTTGCAGTCATTACAGCAAAGAAAAACGGAACAGCGCTTTCAACGCAAGATTTTCATCCAGCAAATGGTCCTGTGTTGCGAAGAAATCTTACTACGTCATCCGGTTGGGCGCAAAAAGCGTACGATGGCGAAGATGTGAATGGAAATAATAAACTTGAACCAAATGAAGATACGGACGGCGATGGAAAAATTACGCGCTTTACGCTTCCTCAGCCGCCGCGTCAGCCGCGCGTTAGAGCAGAAGTGGAAAACCAGCAAGTAATTATTTATTGGGACAGCTTGCAAGCAGAAGGGGCGCCGGATCCGGTTACAAAGAAATTTGATTTTGAAGGATACAGAATCTATCGTTCAAACGCAGGCGCCGATGTTTCTGCGCCGAATGATTTTCTTCTTTCAATGAAAAAAGTTGGCGAATACGACCGTGTTGATAATAAGGTTGGATACAACACAGGATTTTCTAAAATAAAACTTACTACGCCAAAAAAATTCGAGGGCGATCCGGTTGAATATAAATATAGATATCCTCCCGTTGGAGACAATATAACAAATCTTAACGGCTGGCAATATTTGTATGGAGTTTCGGCGTATGACCAGGGAGATTCTGCGATTGGCGTTCAGTCGTTGGAATCTGCGCCGGTGATTATGCGCGTTGTTCCGGGAACGCCCGCAACATCAAGAAGTGAAGACGAAGTCGGCGTATATCCTAATCCATATTACATTAGCGCGGCGTGGGATCAGTTAGGCGAGCGTTCAAGAAAAATTTATTTTTACAATTTACCCGCTAAAGCCGAAGTTAAAATTTACACGCTTACCGGCGATTTAGTTGCAGAATTTACTCACGATGCTGCAACATACAATGGCGCGGGAATTAAGTGGTTTGATAGTTTTGCTTCTACAAAATTGCCTGTGCAGTTTGCAGGAGGCGAGCATGCGTGGGATTTGGTTACAAAATACGACCAAGCGATTGCAACCGGATTGTATCTTTTTACTGTAAAAGATAAATCGAATGGAAATGTAAAACGCGGTAAGTTTGTAATTGTAAAATAGAAAAGTTTTATTAATTTCTAACTGAAGTTACGTAAAAAAATATTCGCCTAACAAAGTAAGGTCGTCTTGCCCGTCCCGAAGGGATTATTTCGGAAAATGCCCGCCTGAACGACGAAGTCGGGCAGGCTTTAGTCGGGCATCCATTATATTGATTCCCGCTTAAAACGTGCGGGAATGACGATTGATTTTAAGGTTTTGCGTAACTTCAATTTCTAAATAACAAATAGGAGAAAACCTAATGAAAAAGATTTTTTCAATTGTGTTGTGTCTGTTGACTGCGGCGATTGTTCAAGCACAATTCACAAAAACAACAATAAAAGCTATCCAAGAAGTACATCCTGATTCATTAAAGTTTGTAGATAGTATTGGTTACAATGTTACGGCTAATCCGCCTTTTTGGAGAAAACAAGCTTCGCCAATGTTAGGGCAAAAAGTTGAAGTTGTAGGGTTAGTTACAATTCCTCCGTATTTAGCTACTTTTACGTCAGGCGGTAGAACATTGGTTATTAGTGATACAGGAGCGGCGGCTGCCGATCCGTGGACAAGCATTCTTGTAATTTACGGTCCAGATGGTACTTCAACGCTTTCCGGCGGTAAGTGGACAGGCGGCACGTTTGATAACAACGGTTACAATGCAATTAAAGCAGGCGATATTATTCAGATAAAGGGAACAATTACTGAATTTCCGACGCCGGCAACAGTTAGTTTAACGCAATTTGCTCCGGATACAAACGAGGCAGTTATTATTTTATCTTCTGGTAATCCAATACCACCGGCACCATTAAAGAAAATTTCTGATTTTAATGTTGGCGCAAATCCGGGCGGAAAAATCAATTTTATTGGCGGCGAACCGTGGGAATCTAAACAAGTGATGTTTACTAATCTCACAATTACTGCAGCTGTAAATACACTGCGCGGTACGTGGGCATTTATTGATGCCGCAGGGAATACGCTTTCTATGTACGATATGTCAACTCATTTTACGCTTGCTACAAGAAATCCTGGAAGAGACACTACATACTTTATGCCTGCTATTGGAACAAAAATTGACACATTGCGCGGTTACATTAGTACGGTTTCCGGCGGCGAAGCAAACAGAGGATATCGAATTTCGCCAATATATAAAACAGATGTTAAATATGGATTTGTTCTTCCGGGTGTAACAACTCATCGCCGCACGCCGATTGTTGTAGCTGTGGACAGCACTCCTGTTGTTTCAGCAAAAGTATTTAAGCAAACCGGCGGCGTTAATTTGATGAATGTTAAATTAGTTTTCAAAGTTGACCAAGGCGCTTGGGTTGAAACAACAATGGTTGCTAAACAAGCAAGTATTGATTCGATATATAGCGTAACATTGCCGAAACAAGCAGCCGGTGCTGTTGTAAATTATTTTATTCGTGCAATTGATTCAAATCGTCAAGCAACAATTTTAGCAAGCGGCAGCAATACTTCGAGCGGTCAATTAACACAACTTGATACATCGAAAGGAACATTTTTCTATAAAGTATTGGATAGAACTGCTCAGCCGGTGCTTTCCATTCGCGATGTGCAATATACTCCGTTTGTTAATGGAATGACCCCGTATCTTGCAGCGTATGATTCCGTCGGCGGAATTATTACCGCCGATACATCCAGTTTGTTGAAGGTTGGACGAAGTCAAGGAGGCGGAACTACTGTGTATTATATGCAAAGTACAAATCAGCCGTGGAGCGGTATTTGGGTTGTTGGACCAGATTCTGTGATGAAAACTGTTCTTAATGGCGACAGCGTTGTTGTGAAAGGAACTTTAACGGAATTCAACGGAATTACAGAAATCTTTAACGTAAATAATTTACGTATTGTTTCCCGCGGAAATCCACTTCCTGCCGCGGTCGTGTTAAAGACCTCGCAATTTGGTCCAAGTGTTGCAAATGGAAATTTGGGCGCTGAACCTTATGAAGGAATGTTGGTCCGTGTAGATTCAGTAACTGTAACTTCGATAGATCCTGTATTCCAAGATCCGTATCAATATGAAGTTTCAAACAGCACTGCGCCGATGCTTGTAACGCGCGATGGACGTAACAATTATTCAAATATCGAAACTGATTCAGGTTCAACAATCTTACGCATTGGTAATAAACTTAAATCAATTACCGGTATTATTCATTATTTCAACAATCGCTACAAACTTGTTCCGCGTTCAAATTCGGATTTCGGCGGATTCATTTCCAGCGTTTCAAGAGAAGATTTGATTCCTGAATCATATTCGCTTTATCAAAATTATCCGAATCCATTTAATCCGGCAACAACTATAAAGTATGCAATTCCAGCAGATCAATTTGTAACATTAAAAGTGTACAATGTTATTGGTCAGGAAGTTGCGACTTTAGTTAATAGCATTCAAAGCGCGGGAACATATTCTGCGCAATTTGATGCGGCAAAATTAGCGACAGGAATTTATGTCTATCGCTTAACAGCAGGAAATTTTGTTCAAACAAAGAAAATGCTGTTGGTAAAATAATTTGGTGTTCAATCCTGCCGGTGTTTGCGCATCGGTAGGATTCTAAAAATGAAAAAATATTTTTTACATATTCTTACTGCTGTGGTTTTTCTTTCATTAAGTTGTCAGAAAGAATTGCCGAACGAAACAAAGCAGAATCAGCTTCCGAAAACTCGTCTTTGGGTTACATCTGATAGTACGCTAAACGAAACCGTTTCTCGTCAAAACATTCATTTCTATGGAGAAGATCCGGATGGCTACATTACCGGATTCTTGATTGCACTGAGTGATTCTAATCATTTGTTTTCAGTTATTCCTACACCGGATAATTTAACATATTCATGGACTTCGCATAACGATACAACAATTGCGGTACCGTTGCGTGCTAAACGCTCTAAGTTTACTATAGTTGCTCGTGCTGTTGATAATAATTTAAAAACTGTTCTTCCAAATCATGCACGAATAAAAATGGTTCCGCGTCCATATTGGGATAAAAATGAAAACGACAGTTTGGATGTTAATGATATAGAATTACCGTCGCTTCGTTCTGCAATTGATCCGACAGGAGCAATTCAAATTTACCCGATTGTTAACACGCCGCCCAAAGTTCAGTTTGCAACTACGCTCGGAGACAATCCCGTAATAATTGAACAGCCGGAAACTACATTTACTGCAACAACGTTTGCGTGGTGGGGCACTGATCCTGACGGAAATCAAACATTGCGCAGTTACCGACTTGCTCTCAATGATACTACGAATCCAAATAACTGGTTTGAGCTTCCTTCTTCTGCAATTACAAAAAAAGCAACAGAGGCGGACACAGTAAAAATTACAATTTATGTTAAACGCGCAGAAAGCGATAATGCAGTAAACAATACTGTTGAAGCAGAAGTTTATACCGGCAGTTATGGCAGTATGCAGTTGAGAGGAAAAATTAAAAACCTAAAACTGAACAGCCAAAATGTTTTATATCTGCAATCGAAAGATTTAGCGGGCGAGTACAGCCAGCCGGTTCGTATGCCATCAACAACAGCTGGAAAGTGGTATGTAAAAAAACCGCAGAGCAAAATGTTAGTGATGGGAGATTTTACATTTAATTCAAACCGTAGATGGATTTTTGATTACTATCACAAATTTTTTAATGATGCTTCAATTTTAAATGGGACTTTAAAAGATTTTGATGAATTTGGATTTGACAGAGCAAAGCCGACAAATTATACGTATTTCTTAAATCCGGCATTTATTAAAACTTTGCAATTGTTTGATATTGTGCTTTGGTTTACCGACGTATCTCCAAATATTTCTTCTGCGCAAAGCGGTTTGTTTTATTATACTAACACATTAAACACGGAAAGAAACATTTACGGTAAAGTAATTTTTACTACGCAATTTCAAGCAAGTCCGACGTATGATGATTTGCGTAAATATAATGATTTTGCTCCGCTTGACAGCATTAGCAACGAAGCACAATTTGGATATAACAGATTGCCTGTAAAAGATAATGTTTTGAATATCAATACTCGCGTACTTCCGGCGGTTTCAGGTTATCCGGTTCTTTATTCAGATTCTGTTACAACAGGCGGAACAGTTTTAAGTGCAACCGGGCAGCATACTGCATTTTACAAAAAGCTCTATAAGCGTACAGATTCGCAATATCTTTATCGGCTTGATAGTTCTCGAGTTACACCTCCAAATTACAAAGGTCAGCTAGAAATTGGTATTATCGATAACAACAAACGTTTTGTGATGTTTGGTTTACCGTTACACCTGTTAAATGGTTGGGAAAAAAATCTTCCGAAGTTCTTTAAGAAAGTAATCGAAGACGAATTCGGATTAACACCATAATGAATAAATTTCTTACATATTGTATAATTATTTTTTCTCTCGCAATTGAACTTTTTGCTCAGCAAGGCGCGATTAAAGGAAAAGTTACAGATGCGAAAACTAGAGAAACTCTGCCGAGCGTTAATATTATTCTCAAAGGAACATATTACGGCGCGGCTTCAGATTTTGATGGAAATTATTTAGTTCGAAATATCAATCCCGGCACTTACAATATAGATGTTACTCTGCTGGGCTATAAAACAGTACAATATTCTGGAATAAAAGTTGTTGCAGGGCAAACGCTAGAATTAAATGTAAAAATGGAAGAATCGGTTCTTTCTCTCGGACAGGAAGTAGTTATTGTCGGCGAAAAAAGATTGTTTGATGTTGAAGAAACTTCTAGCAAACGAACAATTAAAACTGACGACCTTTCAGTAGCCGCAGTTCAGAACGTGAAAGATGTTGTCAGCTTGCAGACAGGCGTTGTGCAGTCCGATAATGAAATTCATATTCGCGGAAGCCGGGGTTATGAAAATGCGTATCTTGTAGACGGCGTTTCTGTGCAAGATGTGCTTGGTGGAACGGGATTTGGTTTGCAAATTTCTCCCGATGCAATTCAAGAGATGGAAGTTATTACCGGCGGCTATAATGCTGAATACGGTCAAGCAACTTCCGGTGTTGTAAACATTACTACTAAAGAAGGAGGCGACAAATTCCGCGGCGGTATTTCGTATAAGACCGATAAGATTAACGGAACTAATTCGCGCCACTTTTTTAATATTGATATTGTTGAAGGAAATGTCAGCGGACCGATTCCATACTGGGGAGATATTTTCGGAGGCACAGGAAGTTTCTTTCTCAGCGCTTCCGGCAATGTTACGGATGGTTACACGCGCTGGATGCAGGAAATTCGCAACGGTAAGCCGACTGGGAATTATGTAAAACGTTCTCCAAATCAATTGTATTCTACAATTTTCGATGGAACACAATTTGCATTTCGTTTGGCAAACAGCTATTCCGTTGCATCAAAAATTACGTGGAAACCGGAACCGACGGAAAAATTAACATATTCCTTTAACGGTTCGCTGAGCATAGATCAGAATACTTCAACCGTTAAAACTTCTCTTGATAGAGAAGAACCCTCTCCCGGCTATCAATACGAATTTCAAAATATTCTCGATAGCGCAAATACTTTTACGCAAGTAAACACTCAGCACACATTGTCATGGACTCATACATTAAGTCCGAAATCTTTTTATGAATTGCGTTTCAGCAGTTTTACGGCGCATGTGCGCGGCGATGCAAATGGAAAAAATTACACTCAATACCGCGAGCCGAAAGATATTGTAACATTTCCTGTGCAATATTATCGCAGCGATACGCTTGACGGCATTGGCGTAATTCCCGGAGATGGATTCTACGATATTGGTAATCCAACTATTTGGCGCGATCACTTTTTGCAGACGTACACGATGAAATTTGATTTTACAAATAATTTTACAGAGAAGAATAAATTTAAAACCGGCATTGAAATGAATTTCCAAAATCTGCAAATGATTGATATTTCTCAGCCGTGGATTAAGCCGCTCGGTTACAATAACGATATTTATAAAGTAAGTCCGGCATACGGCGCAATGTACGCGCAGGATAATATTATCATAAGCGGTATGGTTTTGAATTTCGGATTGCGTTTTGATTATTGGTTCCCAGGAAAATTTGTTGATGATGCTATCAATAATCCTAGAGTGCAGCTTCCATCGAATGAAATTCGTAC
This sequence comes from uncultured Chitinophagaceae bacterium, assembly GCA_964463935.1. Classification (GTDB taxonomy): domain Bacteria; phylum Bacteroidota; class Ignavibacteria; order UBA10030; family UBA8401; genus JACFMZ01. Next base: position 8,088 of record CAYXEE010000035.1, read on the forward strand.
GCAATACAAAAACCAGACTTCGGTATTATTTGGGAGACATTGGAAAGGACGTTTAAGTCCGCGTCTTGGCATTTCGCATCCTGTTTCAGATAATCAGACATTGTTCTTCTCGTATGGACATTTTTCTAAACTTCCGCGCCCGACGTATGTGTATTCAAAATTAACGGAAAGCAGCGCTAAATCCACAGCGCAAACAATCGGTAATCCGAATTTGAATCCAGAAACAACTGTTGCCTACGAATTGGGTTTGCGCAATCAGATAACGGAAAACGATGTTTTTACAATTACGACTTACTATAAAGATATATTCGATTATATTACAGCGCGTTCTGTTCGCACAACAAATGTTCGTTTCTCAAGCGGTTCTTATACAACATATATAAATTCTGATTATGCTCGCACTCGCGGTTTAGAAATTGAATATACGCATCGGTTCAATTCTAATTTTACAACAACGCTGTCCGGTACGTATTCTATTGCAACCGGAAAAAGTTCTTCTGCAACGGAAGCGTTGTTCAACATTGCAAGCAACACGCTGGATGCAAATATTAAAGAAAATTATGTGTCGTGGGATCGTCCGGTGCAGATTTCTCTTACTACAAATTTAAATGTAAAAAAAGACGAACCGCTTTTTGATTTTGGTCAAGGAATTTTAGACAACTATAATGTTTTTGCGCGGGCATTTTTCCAATCAGGGAAACGTTATACTGAACAAAAATTTATTGATTTCAATGCTTCTACCGGAAGACCGCAGTATCGTTCATTATCGGAAAATCCGCTGCAGTTTGTTGGCGAATACTGGTTCTACATTAATTTGAATATTGAAAAATATTTCAATCTTGGTTTTTCACGGCTTACAATTAGTTTAGAAATTCAAAATTTGTTAAATAATAAAAATACACAGATTATAAATCCGGTAACAGGTCGTGCGTACGAATACGGCGATGATGTTCCCAATGGATATAACGATCCGCGTTATCCGCGCTTAAGCGGAATTATTATTCCTTATCCGTATGATCCGTCCCGCTATCTTTCGCCAAGAACAGCGCGGTTAGGCGTTTCGATGCGGTTTTAATTTTTAGAATGATTCTCTTTAATAACTATAGAATAATGAACTCACTTCACAAAATAATAAAACATATATTTTTAGGAATTATTTTGTGTTCACTTAGTGCATACGCGCAGCTTGTGCCGAATCTCGGCGGACAGCGTTCCGGTATTTCTTCTTTGCAATTTCTAAAAATTGCCGGCGATGCGCGCGGCGCGGGTATGGGCGAAGCATTTATTGCCGTTACAAATGATATTTCTTCTATGTATTGGAATCCTGCTGGTTTGGTTTTAACTACTGCAGACCAAGTTATGTTTACACATTCAGAATGGCTTGTGGATGTTAAACATGAATTTGCTGCGGCGAGTTATCATTTGGACGAGAATAATGTTCTCGGCGTATCGTTTACATCGCTCCATACCGATCCGATGAAAGTTACAACTGAATATCAGCCGACTGGTACAGGAAATTATTTTAATTATAGCGATGTTGCTGTTGGCGCAACATTTGCAAGAAAAATGACAGATCAGTTTAGTTTTGGCGCTACCGTTCGCTATGTTAGAGAAACAATTGCCGATTTACATACTAGCGCATTCCTTGTTGACTTAGGAACATTTTATTATATGGGTATTGGAACGTCTCGGTTTTCAGTTGTAGTTTCTAATTTTGGAAGTAATGTGAAACCGTCTGGAAGTATTACTTCCGTAACCGGCAAAGTGTACACAAATTTTCAAGATTATTCTCCGCCGACAATGTTTAAATTGGGTTATGCGTTTGAACCGTATCAAGATGAAGACAACAAAGTAACTGCTTCGCTTCAATTAAATCACCCGAATGATAATGCTGAGAATATTCGCCTTGGAGTTGAATACGGTTATTCGCAAATGTTTTTCTTGCGCGCTGGAGTTAAACGAACAATCGGCGAATCTTTGTTTGGTAAAGGAACTTCTACGGCGGAAGATTTTGCCTTTGGAGCAGGCGTTCGATTACCGATGGAATATACAACCGTAATTGTAGATTACGCATTCACTAATTTTAACGACCTTGGCGGAATTCATAGATTTACGCTTTCAGCAACATTCTAAAATGAAATTTAAAAAATTACATATTCTTATTCTTTTTACTGCAAGTGCATTATGGCTTGCGGGATGTTTGCAGCCGATTGATACGCCGCAAAGCCAAATTTCTACTGCAACAGGAGATACAACGTATATTGAAAAAGGGGCGTGGACAGGAATTTTTAAGAAGCCGCGCGCAATTATTTACGGCGTAGATCAATTGTTCTATGTAGCAGATACATACAACAACAGAATTGTAATGTTAAATCAGGCGGGACAGATTTTAAGCGAACGCGGCGGTATTTTGCATCCACTTACAATTGCTCAAGATAGTCGTTTAGATTTACTCGTCGGCGCCAAATATATTGAACCTACTACCGCTGATACTATTGGAATTATTCTGCGAATTCATCTTGTAAAAAATAAAGATGCAGTCGATCCTGCCAATCATAACCTTGCGCTTTCTAAAATTGATACTGTTTGGAAAGAACCGGCTCGTCCGAAAAGACGTTTCTTGGGTATCGCGAT